>CALGUT010000187.1 GCA_937920335.1 uncultured Opitutales bacterium | reverse complement strand
TCTCTTCGGACTTATTTCACGATAAAGAGATTCATTTGGTGACCGTTCCTGATGATAAAGGTGAAGCATTTGCCCTAACTCATCTGAAAAAAGCGGAAGATTTGCTCAAACGAGCGGGATTGAATCCCATCTGCAAATCGCTACCTGGGATCCCGGAAGATGTGATTTCATCATACGTTGAAGATGAGAAGATCTCAATGCTCCTCCTTGGTGCGTATGGCCACAGCAGAATTCGGCAATTTCTGATCGGAAGCACGACGACTGAGATGATCCGGCGTTGTCACGTTCCGCTTATGCTTTTCCGATAGTCGGCGAAGCTGCCTTTCTTGCTCTCAGGATAAAGGCGATACCGATGACTAACATAATGATCGAGTAAAAGATGCCGCGACTCATACCAAGAATGAGGTCAGCATCTGGCTCGCGAAATTGTTCTCCAAGAATGCGAACCAGTGCATAGAGTGTGAAGAACTCTCCACTTAGCTGTCCAGGGGCGATGGTGGTTACCTTACTCCGCCATAATCGATATTGCAGGTAGGCGAGTACCAACAAGCCTTCAAGCGCCGCTTCATAAAGCTGACTGGGGTGTCTTGGAACTCCGTAGGGTGATGCGCCGGGGAAGACTACGGCCCATGGGACTGTCGAAAATTTCCCCCAGAGTTCCCCATTGATGTAGTTTGCAATTCGCCCAAATAGGACGCCCGCGGGACCCAGTGTTACCGTGATATCCGCAATTTTCCAGAATGCCTGTTTGTAATGAAAGGACACATACGCGACAGCTCCGATGAGGCCCACAATCCCTCCGTGACTGGCCATGCCCCCTTTCCACACTTCAATTACCTTCCAGGGCGCTCTAATCAACGTATCGAGGTCGTATAGTAGCATGTAGCCCAAGCGACCTCCGATCATCGTCCCTGCAATCAGGATGAGGAGCACGTTGAACTGCTGTTCCTTGTTGAAAGGTGATCTGCCTTTTTTGAAATAATAGCCGAGAAGCCAGGACGCAGTGAGGAATCCAAGAACGTAAGCAAACCCATACCAGCGGATGCCCATTGTGTCGGAGAATTGGATGATAAATGGATCCCAATCGTGAAGATGGTAGTCGGAGCCTTGATACGATACCGTCATAACCTGAATCAGGGTTTCTGGGAGTCTCTTGCGGCGGCTTCTTCTTCCTTGGCGATCATCATTTCTTTGCCGCGTTTTTGCGCATTTTTCGCCCGGGCGAGCTCTCGCATATCGACGGCAACATCGTCTTTCTCAAATATTTCACGCCCCAGAATGTGTTCGATGATATCTTCCATGGTTACAACTCCGGTTACCGAGCCGAACTCGTCTACGACGATACCCATCTGTTGTTGTTTGGCGAGGAAGCTCTGTAATGTATCTGCTCCATTGGCTGTTTCGGGAACAAATAGAGCGGTTTGGATAAGATCCGTCAGTGGAGTGTCGTGTCCGTCATCCGCCATGATTTGAAGTAGGTCCCTACGTCGTATGAATCCAACGATGTTATCGATCGTTTCGTGATAAACGGGAATTCGTGCGAAGGGCAGATTATTGAATTCGCTCGAAATTTCTCCGACTGTTTTATCATCTTCCAACGCGAACATGACAGTTCTGGGAGTCATGATGTCGTTGATTGCTACGTCATCGAGGGTTAAGGCGTTGTTGATAACGTTGGCCTCCGCCTGCATCAGCTTACCTTCTTTGGCACCTTTTTCGGCGAGAAACTTGATTTCGTCTTCAGTCTCTTCACTCGATGTCTCCTGTTCTTTAACGAGTAAACGCACAAATTTCCGGGTGAAGAATGTCACCGGTTTCATGGACGCTCGAATGAGCCAGAGGGGATAAACGGACTGAGGTTGAATCCAGGAACGGTAGGCTACGCCGAGGTTCTTTGGAATGATCTCTGAAAAGATCAGGATCAAAAAAGTCATCATGCCGGCAACGAAACCAACGGAACCAGACCCGTAAATATCAGCTGCCAACGTACCGACAACGGAGGCACCAGCCGTGTTGGCGACTGTATTGAGGGTGAGAATAGCTGAAATGGTGTCGTCTATCTCATCATTCATTCTCTTGAAGAGATGGCCTCGTTTCGGAATTCGCCTTATCATGGCCTCAACCTCCGCGGAACTGGTGCTGAGGACCATGGCTTCGAGGACCGAACAGAACGCCGAGACTCCGATTGTCAGTGATACTGCAATGATTAGAGCAGTCATTATCGGTAGTGGGAGGTTGTCCTACCGGTGATACTTCGCGGGAAAGGATCTTCCAGTTCTGGTTCTATATGAAGAGAGCTAAGGATGGATGTATCCATGTGGGCTGCTTAGCTTCGCCCTGCTTTGCGCAGGGGTATGACTGGCCAATTAAGGGCGTGCATTTTTATCATTAGAGGAATCACAGTAGAGATCGGATCAAAATTTTCAAGTGTTGCTTTAGTTAGCAATTTAACCCGCGGATGTGAATTATGGGCGATCCTTTAAGTTCTTGCTTTTGCCTTGGGAAATTCCTGCTTAACGTGCCGGTATTATATGACAACCGACGCTCTAAAAAAAACATCTCTTCATTCGTTTCATACATCAAACGGTGCGCGCATGGTGCCCTTTGGTGGTTGGGACATGCCGGTCCAGTATTCAGGAATCCTCGCCGAACACCTTGCTGTTCGATCTGCAGCTGGCCTATTTGATGTGAGTCACATGGGTGAGGCCATGGTGTCGGGGGCTGATGCTCGTCCATTTCTCGACTATCTCGTTGCGAATGATGTGAGTAAGATGATGCCGGGGCGGGTATTGTATACGCCTATGTGTTATGAGTCAGGAACCGTTGTGGACGATCTTCTAATCTACTGCCTTTCAGAAAATGAATTCTTCCTGTGTATCAATGCTGGAAATACGGATAAGGACATCGCTTGGATGACTGAGCAGTCGAAGCCATTTGATTGTATAGTTGAAAATGTATCGAGTGCTTATTGTCAGCTGGCGATTCAAGGACCCAAGGCAGAGACGATACTCCAAAAATTAGTGGATGTGCCTCTAGCTGACGTGTCTTACTATCACTTCACCGAAGGTGAGATATGCGGTTGTTCGGCTATTTTGAGTAGAACGGGTTATACGGGTGAGTCGGGATTCGAAATATATGCGCCGTGGGAAAGAGGGTCCACGATCGCAGAGGCCTTGTGGGGTGCGGGGCAATCTGAGGGGATGGTTTTAGCGGGGCTCGGTGCGCGGGATAGCCTGCGCCTTGAGGCTGGGTTTCCGTTGTATGGCCATGAAATTTCTGATGAAACAACACCCTTTGAGGGTGGAATCGGTTGGACGGTAAAACTGAAGAAAGCCTCTGGCTTTATTGGGAAATCTGCACTGCAGGAGCAAAAGCGTAATGGAGTTCCGAGGAGAACGATTTTTTATACGATGGATGATCGCAGAATAGCGCGTGCCGGGACCCAAGTTTTCTGTGAGGAGAAGGTCGTAGGCGAGGTCGTTTCGGGTACCCAGTCACCCATCCTGAACAGGCCCATCGGGTCCGCATTAATTAAAACAGATTTTTTCTCGTCAGAGAATTTGGAAGTCGATTTAAGAGGGAAACGTTACGCTATTAAACAGGCTAAGACTCCGATTCATAAAAACGCATAATTTCTGAACCCGAAGCAAATAATACCATCCTATGAGCAATATACCTGCAGAGCTGAAATACTCCAAAGACCACGAATGGGTAAAACTCCTCGACGACAACACCGCCCTCATCGGTATCACCGACTATGCGCAATCAAGTCTTGGTGACGTAACGTTCGTGGAATTGCCTGGTGAAGGAGATAGCTTTGCGAAAGGAGATAGTTTCAGTGTGGTAGAGTCGGTTAAAGCTGCTTCTGATATCTACTTGCCGGTCGATGGAGAAGTTCTGGAAATTAATCAGCCTTTGGAAGATTCCCCTGAATTGATAAACCAGGACCCCTATGGAGAGGGTTGGATTATCAAGTTCAAGATCAACGATCCTGCTGGGCTCGATGGCCTGCTTTCTGCCTCCGACTACGAGCCTCTGACCGCAGAATAGGGGGCATCACTCGAATTCCAGATACATGGAACTATCGAGAACATGCGTGTAAAAATTTAAAAGGCGCATTCCTTCGCGCGGTCCGATCGCGTCAGACTTGGTTGCCAGTTCGATTTGCTTCTTGATCATTCGGGTGAGGTCTCGCGAGTGATACTGAGTTAACTCGAGTACTTCTTTGTTCTGAGCACCCTTTATGATCTCTTCGATGTAGAATCCATCATCCTCATCCTCTTCTAAGAAGACGTGCGCCTCGGCCACTTTGCTGAAAAGATTATGCATGTCTCCCATGATATCTTGGTAGGCACCAATGAGGAATATTCCTATGTAGTAAGGATCTTCAGTCAGTGGGTGGAGTGGCAGGATGTCGTTTACCTCATCGTCGAGATCAATGAATTTTGAGATTTTGCCGTCACTATCACAGGTAATATCTACGATTATACCATCAACAGTTGGCTTCTCCAAATGCCGATGTATGGGAGCGATAGGAAATAGTTGATCGAGTGCCCAATGATCCAGTAGCGATTGGAAGACCGAGAAATTACAGACATATTGGTCCACCATAGAGCTCCTCAGGGCTAGAAGTTCTTCGTGCTGGTAACCTTTCTTCGGGATATCTCGGACCAGTTTCTTGCAGATTTTCCAATAAAGAGACTCTGCAACGGCTCTTGTTTCAAGGTCTAGGTAACCAAGGTTAAATAGGGAGAAAGCTTCCTCTCGTTTTTGCAAAGCGTCATGATAGCGTTCGAGAGCTGTTTGGCTGGATTCGCTGTTTAGGCTGTATTCCAAATCTTCGATTATCTTATGTTTGCGAGGCTGCTTCATCACAGAGCTTGGAGTATGATCATGCCGAGTAATTCTATTAAATACTTCAAGTATGAGGACCGAGTGCGGCGCGACGATTGCCCGTCCACTTTCGGAGACGATATCAGGAACGGAGACCTCTGCTTGTTGGCAGACTGACTGGATATTGAAGACTACGTCTCGCGCGTAAATCTCCATGGAGTAATTCATGGAGCTTTCAAAGTTGGTGCGACTTCCGTCATAGTCGATCCCGAGCCCTCCACCTACGTCCATATAGCCCATGGGGAAACCGCTCTTTTTCAGTTCGCAATAGAAGCGGGTAGCTTCAGTAACCGCATTTTTGATTGTGAGAATATTGGGTACTTGTGATCCGATATGAAAATGGACGAGTTTCAAGGAATTCTGAAACCCCGATTCCTTTAGATTTCTGGTTGCAGCAACTATCTCTGGAGTGGTTAGTCCAAATTTGGCTTTTTCGCCGCTGGAGGTGGCCCATTTGCCCTCACCCTGGGAGTGTAATTTGATACGGATACCTATCTTTGGCTCAATCCCTTGTTCCTTTGACAGCTTGATCAAAGTCCGCAGCTCATCCAGTTGCTCAATCACGATGATGACATTGCGACCCAGTTTTTGCGCCATAAGTGCCAGGCGGAGATAAGTTTCGTCCTTGTATCCATTACAGATGAGAAGTCGCTCAGAATCCTCAACAAAGGCCATGGCGAGCAGCAACTCAGGCTTACTTCCGGCTTCTAACCCATAATCATAGGGTCTTCCTGCATCCAGTATCTCCTCAACAACCTCGCGAAGTTGGTTCACTTTTACGGGAAATACTCCCTTGTATCGACCTTGATACTTTTCTTGTGCGATTGCTTTTGAGAAGGCGTCATTAAGTGCTTCAACGCGATCACGTAGGATGTCCTGAAATCTCAGTAGGAGCGGGGGCTTCAGCCCACGACTCTTCGCTTCTTCGAGGGCTTCTGTTATTCGAATGGAGGATCCACCAGCCTTTGGTGTTACCGCGACAGAACCGGTTTCATCGACCGAAAAATAGCCATTTCCCCATCGCTTGAACCCGTAGAGTTCTTCCGCTTTTTTGTGATTCCAGTTATGCATGTAGAATGAGTCGATGAAGCCTAAATGAACGGGTTAATGACTTGCCTTTCTAAAAACACTTTCCTTGAGTGGTCCGTTTCAATTTTACGGATTCAATTATGGAGACAGCAATTAACAATCTTTTTCTTCCACAGTTTGCGCAGGCGGCAGGACCCAACAGTACGATGATGATCGTATTCTGGTTTCTTATCCTTGGCGCTATGTGGTTCTTCCTGGTGGCTCCCCAACGCAAAAAGCAGAAAGAACACGCGAAATTGATTGAAGAGCTGACCACCGGTGACGAAGTCATCACGGCTTCTGGAATCTATGGAACCATAACGAATGTTAAGGATGATCGCTTTGTAGTGCGTATTGCCGAAAACACGAAGGTTGAAATACAGAAAAGCTTTGTTCAGGGCAAGATTGACCCTGTCGCTGCTAAATAAGACCGCTAACTAACCTTTTTCTCCTAACTTCCATGAATGGTAGTACCCTTTGGAAACTCATCCTGTCTGCGCTAATTGTTTTTACCGCAGTTCTTTATCTCATTCCCTATCAAGATACGGAATTTGAAGAATATATTCTTGCGGAAAGCAATCAAGACGACGCGTTTACATCGCTCGTGGCTGAAGCCGAAGCAGCCTATCAGAACGACGAATATCACAGTGCCTATGTTGCGCTCCGCGATATAGCCCTCGAACGCGATATCGATCTTACCCAGTATTTTCCAAGTCTCATCTTGGAATCGAGTTTGCGAAATACTGAACGGCGAAACCAGGTTCTCTTAGAGGAACTGCTGAAGCGATCGAAAGCCAGGCTTCAGCCGGGTCTCGATTTGAAAGGCGGAGTGGTGTTCGTTTTCGAGCTGGATCTTCCCGAGGACGCAACCGTTTACGAAAAAGAGGGGGATCTGTCCAAAGCGATAGATATCATTGGTAAACGGATCAACTCTCTGGGTGTCACCGAGCCGGTTATCAGGACCACCGGTGAAAACCGTATCGAAGTTCAGCTTCCAGGACAATCGACGAAAGATAATCCAGAGCTTACAAAGACTATTTCAAAGCCAGCTCGATTGGAATTCAAACAGGTACACCGCACGGCTTTTCCCACAGGTCCTAAAGACACAAATGCCCCAGTGGGTTATGAAGTGAAGGCTCTTGAAAACGAAGATCAAAATGGCGTGGTTCAAACCAGTTATTTGTTCATCAAGCGTATTCCGGATATGAAGGGGGATGCGATCAATGAAGCCAGAGCAGCGATAGCTGAGTTTGGTGGGTTTGAAATCCTGATGGACTTTTCTGCTGAAGGAGGCCGTCAGTTTGAAGAGTTGACCCGTGAGATCTCTAGCGGCAACAACCAATCCAGCGTTGGGCGGTTGGCGATCACCCTCGACGGAGAACTTTTGACGGCGCCGAGTGTACAAACTGCCATCGCAGGTGGGTCCGCCCGAATCACCGGATCTTTCACCCAACGCGAAGCTGAGGAGATCTCCAATGGCCTTAATAATCCACTCGATGTCCCCTTGCAGATTGCAGAGATGTACGAAGTTGGGCCGACTATGGCTGAGGATTCGGTTAATTCAGGTAAACAGGCGTTTATCATTGGAGCTGCTGCAGTAATCCTGTTCATGCTCGTTTATTACATGATAGCGGGGTTGATTGCATTGATTTCTGTAGTGTTCAATTTGGTGGTAGTGTTGGGAACGCTTTCAAGCTTCGGCGCCACCATCACGCTACCGGGAGTTGCCGCTTTGGTACTTACGGTGGGCATGGCTGTGGATGCGAACATTCTAATCTACGAGCGTATGCGTGAGGAGCTCCGTGCGGGCAAGACCTTGAAGAACTCCTTACTTGGTGGGTTTGAGAAAGCGTTTTCTACGATTGTGGATGCGAACGTGACGACTTTGATCACTGCTTTTATTCTGATCTACTTCGGGACTGGGCCCGTTAAAGGGTTTGGCGTTACACTGGCAGTTGGTATCGGGTCAACGATGTTTGGCGCGTTGCTTGTGAGCCGTGTCCTTCTAGACTTAACGATCAATACCGGGTTCGTAAAACGGATGTTGACCGTTTCTCTGTTTAAGAAGGAGACCTCTATTGATTTTCTTTCGATGCGAAAGTTCGCCTTTGCGGCATCATGGGTGTTGGTTGCGGTTGGGATCACAATGGCAGTCGTTAAACGGGATTCCATTGGAGGTATCGACTTTACCGGAGGTGATGAAATTGCTCTGCATTTCGACAAAGAACTAACGGTATCAGAGATCGAGCGAGTAGCGACTGATCTGGATATTGGAGAAGTAAACATAACGCTGCAAAAACCTCTCGGTGCCAATGCTGATCCAGTTTTAAAAATCGCGACTCCATTTGAGCAAGGACAAGCGCTATTCTCGGCTCTCCAAACGGCCTATCCGGACAATGGCTTGGTTGAGATTGGGACGAATCAGATTGGACCCACGGTTGGAAAAGAGATCCTGGTAAATACGTTTTACTCCATGGGAATCGCATTAGTTTTCATCATGCTCTACGTTGCGCTTCGATTCGAAGTGGGTTTCGGCGTCGGTGCGGTTGTTGCGACCGTGCACGACTTATTAATGACGATCGGTATCTTCGTATTGTTTGGAAATCAGTTCTCTGCTCCGATGGTGGCGGCTCTGTTGATGATCGTCGGTTATTCTTTGAATGATACGATCGTAGTATTCGATAGGATACGGGAGGAGTTGGATTTGAATCCAGGGCTGTCTTTGAAGCAGGTCATTAATCTGGCCATCAATAGAACGCTTTCCCGGACGGTTCTTACTTCGGTTACAACGCTCCTCGTAACGGTATCACTTCTGATTTTCGGAACCGGTATTATTCGTGATTTTGCATTTACGTTTGTAGTGGGTATTTTGACTGGAACGTTTTCGTCGATCTTTATCGCAAGCCCTGTGTTCTTCATGTGGCATAAGGAGGACCGCCGCAAAGTTGAGTCTCATGCGGATCGCCTTCCAAGTTACGAGTGGGAAGCTGGTAATAAGTCCAAAGCGTAAATTTATATGGAGTGGCGAAATGCATCCGTTTCTGAACGGACGGTTTCTCATTTTGCAAAGACTCTAGGTGTACCGAGACTCATAGCTCAGTTGCTCGCGCGACTGGAACTGGAGGAAGCGGAAGAAGCGAAGGCATTTCTGTACCCCAGGCTTAAACATCTGGATGATCCCTATAATCTTTCGCAATTGGAGGAGGCGGTTAAGCGTATTCGCAAGGCCATGGCGTCGAATGAGCGGATTGTTATCATCGGCGATTATGATGTAGACGGTGTCACCAGTACTGCCCTGCTGGTTCATTCACTTAACACCTTTGGTATATTTCCTGAATTCTCGATTCCTCGACGATTGAAGGAAGGTTACGGACTTTCACGGGCGGTTATTGATCGAGCTCTCGATGGTAAACCAGCTGGTTTGGTGATTGCCGTAGATTGTGGCACGAATTCCGTCGAGGAGATTAAGCATATCAAGTCTAAGGGTGCCGATGTTATCATTATCGACCATCACCGTTGTACATGCGAAGAGCCCATATCTGCGATTCTCGTGAATCCGCATGTCAATGATGGGGATCATGAGCCTTGGAAGAATTTGTGTTCTGTTGGTTTGGTTTTTAAGTTGGTCCATGGGATTGTGAAATCTCTCCGTGAAGATGGTGATCCCACGGCTTTCAAAATTCAGTTGAAGGATTATTTGGATTTGGTGGCGATGGGCACGATTGCGGATCTGGTTCCGCTGTTGGGGGAGAACCGTATTCTGGCGCATCGCGGCTTGAAGATGTTGGAGTCAACACGGCGTGAAGGTCTTCATGCACTGTTTCAGGTCTCTGGTATGGAAAGTGGGTATCCAGTATCAACTACGGATATATCGTTTAAACTGGCCCCTCGAATTAATGCAAGTGGGCGATTGGCGGATGCCGAGTTGACGGTGCGGATGTTATTGAGCCGCAACTTACCGCAGTGTTTGGATATGGCGAAGCAGCTGGATTCCATGAACCGGGAGCGGCAGGATATAGAGCGTGCGATTGTGGCAGAAGCCGACGAGTACATCGAAAAACACCTCGATGGTGCGGCGGGTTACGTGCTGCACAATCCTTCTTGGCATTCGGGTGTGGTAGGCATTGTAGCTGGACGAATTTCGCGAAAACATAACGTTCCGACGATTGTTCTCGGAGAAGATAACGGATTGGCCAAAGGTTCAGGGCGTAGCGTTCCAGGAGTCAATCTCGTGGAGGTTTTGGGTGAATGTAGCAGTTTACTGGAAAGTTGGGGAGGGCATCCCATGGCGACGGGAGTGGCCCTGGAAGAATCCAATGTAGGGCAATTTCAGATAGATTTCGATAAAGCGGTTAAGCGTGCTTTGGAGGGTGACCTCTTTGAACCGGACATTGAGATTGCAGCGTTTATAAGTTCGGAGGAAATCTGCCAGGAGCTTATGAATACCGTCGAAATGCTGCTTCCTTTTGGGCAGGGGAATCCTGAACCCATCTTTGGAGTGAAGGGTATTTACTTGGCTCAGTGTCCGGAGCCATTTGGAGCCGATCATTTCCGCTTTTGTATACGCGTAAAAAACAGCCAGTACCTTTCAGGGGTAGCGTGGAAAAAAGCGGATAATTTGCCGCCGGCAAATCAAGCTATAGATCTGGCTGTTAAGTTGAACTGGAATGTTTTTAATGGGCGAAAATCACTCCAACTCGAGCTGCTCGATTGGAAATTGAGCCACTAGTAACGGATTCCGTTTCTAGTTGTTTGGCTCGGTGGTTTCCTCGGGATCCTCTTGATTGGGTGGAGTAACTTCGAAAATGACGGAATTCCCGTCGATGTGCTGCTTGATTTGAGGCTGGTTTGAGTCGTCGTTGGAAATAGCTTGAGGGTCTTCCGGCTCATCCTGCACTTCCTCTGTTTCTGGCTCAGGAAGATCTGCAACCTCGCCTATATCAACGGGGATGCCTGAAAAAGTATAAGAGGACGCGGTGAATGCTAACCGATCCATTATTCCATTGATTGGATGGTCTGTCTGACTGCTTGAAATATGAAGGTAAGTCGTTTCTGGCTCCGTAGGTGCGGGGGGTGTGTCATCGCCTTCTTCGGGCTCCGGTGGTGACCATTGAGTCATCTTTATGGTAATAGTTTCGCCGGAGAAGAATGTGAGCTTTAAGGTGCGTTGGTTATTTTGTGCGTCTTGCCAGATCTTTTTGGCTTGTTCAACGGGGCGTTCTGATACCTCGAGAAACCGGAGGTTGGTAAATCGTGCGAGGAGTGATTTGATCTCACTATCCTTGGGTGTCCTGATATCTGCGGGGATGGTGCTGACGAATTCCTTCTCTTTATCATCCCGTCGAACACCCCAGGTTTCGTCGACCAGGGAAAACTGAATTCCGGCGACCTCATCGGCTTCAAATTCGTAAAGTGTTTTAATCGCCCAGTTACTTGGATTTGCGTCAATCATCGGTGAAGTCGATGACTGGTAGGCAGTTTTTTCGCGTGCAAAGACGAAGGCTTTACCGCCATTGGAAAGTGATTTTCCGTAAGTAGCTTCAAACACGGTGTCCTCTTCCCCTGTCTTCAGTTTGATGGTTCCCTGGTTGAGATCCAGGCGTTCCATACGATCTTCCCGGCTAGTGATCTTTCTTTGGATGGTTGCCGAGGTTATGTCCCTGACCATGGTATTTAGCTTATTGAAATCTACTGGGAGGTCATAGAGCGATCTGACAATCCATTCTTGGTTGTCACCGATTTCGAGAATCACCTCGGAATCTGGTTTCGTGATCTCGATTCGATTGACGTCTTTCAAAACGTCTTGATCGATCAGCGAGGTTCCGACGAGTGGGTCGTCCTGCGGTGTCGTCAGGGAAGCGTTACGAATGTAGTACCCCACGATGGTGACGACAGCAAGGGCGACGGTGACGATGATAAGTGTTCTTAACTTCATGATTGAATCGGTCGTTCTACTTTCGGTTGTGTCTACGGAAGAAAAAGAGTATCCCTGCAATGAATACCAGACTAGGGATCAGGGTCAGATTGATGAGGGCAAGACTGAATCCAAGACTTTCAACGTCTTCGCGAAGTTTCTTACGTACTTCTCTTCGCTCTCCTCGTTTTGCAGCAGCGTTATTGTTTAATTCTTCGATTTCGGCTTGAAGCTCCGGGGTGATTATTAGTGAGTTTCCTCCGCCTTGCTGGGATTGCAGTTGGCGGATTCGCTCTTCCACTTCTTGGACTTCGCCATTCAACTCATCTAACTTTTGTTGGTACTCCACCTGGGCCTGGCGTTCAATTTCATCCACCACTTTGAATGGGCGAATCGAGTTACCGCGTGGACGAATTGAGATCAGATCCTGACTCCCGGACATGAACTCGACGGTATTGGTTAATAGATTCAAATTATCATTGAGTGGTTGAACGGCGTTAACACCCAGAAAGTTGAGCCGCTGTACTGAGAACTGATCCTGTAACCAGTCGGTATCGGTAATCAGAAAGAGGCTACTCGGAGAGCTCGATTCCGTCAGTGCGTCGTCGTCGACGGTCGGCGGAGGTGGCGCTTCCTCTCCTTCAGCAGTTGGCGGGATGGGTCTCCCGTTGGGAAACGCTGTTTTTAAAGTCCCCCGAACGAACCCGGCAATTGTTTTGCGTTCTCCGTCGGAAGTAATCTGAGAAGCCAATTGGGTAGGGCTCATCTGATTGGCCAGCATCGCAAAAATGGTTCCTGATTCTTCGGAGGTTTGAATGAGGGGAATGATCTCGAGTTCGGAATCTTCGGTTTTACTGAAAGAACCGGATTCCACCATCAATATGGAATCCAGTTGTGAGATGATAAACTCGTTAAGGTTCAATGCAGTTTCATCCATGTTCAACCAAGTAGGCATTTGAATGCGACCGGCTTGACTGGAAACAAGGGCTGCGTAACTCGGATCTGCGAGCAGTTCCATTTCGTTGTATTCTATACCGTAGGCTGTGAACAGTTCCCTTAGACCGCTGGTGATACCCTGCGGCGGTTGCCCCATCATCATAGCCTGCTGATTCTGTTGAGACTTCATGAAGTAGCTGGATGGGTCTAGCGCGATGAAGGTTGGCTTTCCGGCAAGTAGGTGTTGATCGATGTTGTACGACAACTCTGGGTCTAGCGCCTGAGGGTGAATAACCATCAGGACATCCATAACAGCGGGCCAGTCTTGCGGCGTATTGATCTGAGTGATTTCAAAGGTTTGGCGGAGTTGCTCGATAAATATCCAATCAGGGTTTTGGGGAGGCTGTCCTGGGAACATTTGTGGAGCTCCTACCAATGGTAGCCCGGAGATGATGCCGATCGTAGGCTTATCCCAGAGCTGCACAGTATAGAGCGCTTTCGCGATATCGTATTCGAGAAACTCTTCTTTTCGGTAGTCGAATACCGGTAGGGTTTCTTGATTGTCAGCCTGTGTCATCGTAAGGCCAAAAAACAAGCGCTGACCGTTGGAAATGGGGTTTCCACTAATTCCTTTTTGGGTGGCTTCTTCTTCTTCCTCGGTATCCGGTTCGGGATTGATGACATTGAGGCGGATCATTCCATTCGAAGCCGATTCGAATTGGCGAAGCATTTCCTCAACCCGAGTCCCGTAGTTTTTAAATGAAATGGGAAGTCCTTCGACCCCTCGGCTGAAGTAGAAATCAAAATCTACAGGTTCTTCCAGCTTCTCGATCAGGAGCTTACTGCCCTTTGATAAAGTGAAGAGTTTGCTGTCCGTGAAATCCAGTTTCCAGCTAAACAGGTTGGCGAACATGTTCGCGAAAATGAGGATCAGAATTAGTAAGAATCCAGCGATAAACTTTTGTGACGTATTCATATGGGTGAATCGATGGGATTAACGTTCCAGCACGAGAACGGTTAAAAGGAGGGAAATCGCGCTCAGCGAAAGAAAGAAGACCAGATCTTTAAAAACGATCAGACCCCGGGTGAATCCGTTGAAGTGAGTCGTATAGCTGAAGTTGCTCAGAGCATCGACCCAGACGAGTGGCAGAAAGCCGAGCAAGTTGGTGAATACAGACCATCCGAGAAACACGAGTCCGAGGTTGATCACTACGCTAATTACGAAGCTGATGACCTGGTTTTGGGTGAGCGCCGACGTAAAGGAACAAACGGCCAGGAAACTTCCCGCCATCAGAATGCTCCCAAGATAACCGGTGAAGATCGGTCCCCAGTCGGGATCACCGAGGTAGCCTACAGTGAAGAGCAGGGGAAAGGTGAGTAATATACCGGAAGCGATGAACGCCCAGCCAGCTAGGTATTTTCCAATAACCGCTTCTTTCACGCGGATGGGAAGTGTGAAAAGGAGTTCCCAGGTACCAGATCGCTTTTCTTCTGCCCAGAGGCGCATGCCAACTGCCGAGATAAAGAAGGTGTAGATCCATGGTTGCATCGTGAAAAATGAATCCAGTGACGCGACACGCGAATCGAAAAAACGGCCGAGGTAAAAGGTCAGTCCGGAACTTACGACCAGAAAAACGACCAAGAATACGTAGGCGACCGGTGACCGGAAGTAACCGTAGAATTCTCGTCTAAATACAGGTAAAATCTGTTTCATATCAATTGATTGAATTCGGGGTTTTTTATACCAAATTAGGTGGTCAATTCCCAAAAGACCTCATCAAGACTCACCGGGCGTTTTTCGAACTTTGAGATATGCCAGTTATTTTCCCGGCATACTTTCAGAACCAGTGTTTCGATGGATTGCTTATTTTTGGGAAATACTTCGAGGGAACCGTCGTTTATCTCAGCGGCAGCCACTTCTGGAAGATCTTTCAGGCCCTGTTTGACGGTTTCGAGATCGACGTCTTCAGTCTCCAACTTCAATGCGTTGAAGTATTTGTTACGTTGTAGGAGCGATTCTGGTGATTCGTCGGCAATCACCTGACCTTTGGCGATGATGATGACTCTCGTGCAAAGAGCACTTACTTCTTCCAGAATGTGCGTTGAAAGTATGACCACTTTATCTTTGGCCATCGATTTGATAATTTTCCGAACCTCCTTCTTCTGATTCGGGTCGAGACCGTCTGTGGGCTCATCAAGAATCAGCACTGGCGGATCGTGGAGAACTGCTTGGGCAAATCCGACCCGTTGCTTATACCCTTTACTAAGTGTTTCTATGGATTGGTGCCTCACCGAGTTTAGGCGGCACAAATCGCAGACCCGGTCAATTTGATCCTCTTTGGTGGTCGCATCATCGAAGCCGCGAACTTCGGCGATGAATGTAAGAAATTCTTCCACCGTCATCTCGCCGTATACTGGTCCGCTTTCTGGCATATAGCCGATGCGCTCCTTTACTGATACCGGATGTTTTTGGACATCAATATTGTCTACGAGGACCGTCCCGGACGTTGGGCGAATAAATCCAGTGATCATCTTCATGGTCGTGGATTTTCCAGCCCCGTTGGGCCCAAGAAATCCTAGGATTTCTCCTCGGTTTACCTCGAAATTGACACCGTTAACAGCGTTTATGGAACCGTATTGCTTGTGGAGGGATTGGACTTCGATCATGGTATCTTAATCGGGGTTAAAAGACGTTTTGAGAGGGTAAATTTAGAAATTTAGAAATTTGTTCCAGCTTGAAAAGTAAAAATTATAGGATTGATAGACCGCTGATTTTTACAAGTAACTCCTACTCTTTTTCCTCAAAAAAGGTATCCTGCTCGAGCTTGGGATTAACCGGCGTAATTTCTTCTTTATGAATATGTCGCGGGGGTCTGCCTACTTTTTTCGTCAGCGCCATTTCACGTTCTTCAACAATCTGGTCACAGATATCGCAGACGTGCATTTTTAACCACATACCTGTGTTACTCGTCTCCTGAAAGTCGGTTGGGCCGTAGGCGTGAATCCGTCCGCTTTGAAGTAATCGGTCATTTTGCGCGAATTCCTCCTTTGAAGACTGGTCGTAAACGGCAAACGTTTTGCCTCCGTTATTCTTAACGACCGAGAATACCGGAATATCACTGGGGCCGTCGGCGATGTAGATCATATTGCGAAATGGAACTCGTCGGTCAGTGTGGCGGATGTTCGAATTGACGTTGATCTCCGGGTTCTTGTTGCACCCCTTGTTGATTTCAAAAATGTAGCGAGTCTTGATGGTATTGTCGATTACGACTCCGATCTGGGATATCTCCCGGTCTGGGTGAATCCCCAGATCTTGTTGGTCCATATAATACGGTGGGAACGGATCTTCTATGAACTCGCAACCATAGACATCTTCTACAAACGGTGCGATCTCGCTTCCCCGAATCATCGCGGCAAGCCCTGTGCTGATTACATAGTGTTCGAGACGGATATCATGCTTTTTATAGGTCTCTTTAAGCGTGACCAAGCTCTGGAGCGTTTTAAAGAATTGCGGCAACCCGGGGTTGAAAACTAATTCTTTCCCTAGAGACTCCAGCGTGGAGTTTGTGAGCCCCTTCATGACACCTGCTCGTACGTAGGAGAGCAGGTGGTTCAGGTAGATCGTATCAGGTGAGACCGTTAATCCTCGTTCCTGGTAGGCGGTGGGCAATGCATTGACCTCCTCCCAGAACCGCTTCTCGTTGATGTTAAACAGTTCGAAAAGTGGTTGCTGCATATAGCCCGGGATGAGGGTTTTATCAAAATCCCAGATACATGCGATGACGTTTTGAGTGTATAGGCTTGTTTCCATTACAAAGACGACCCTTTATACGGGTTGCTTTCTAAAACTCCACCCATTTAATCATAGGCATACGCCAATTAATCCCATGGAAGGTATTCCACTCATTGACCCTTACATTGGCCGCTTCAAAGAACTCGACGCGGAGATGGCTGCGCCTGATTTTTTTCAGGACCAGAGAAGAGCTGCTGCTCTTTCGCGTGAACACCAGAAATTAAACGCGCTCATCGAACAACATAGCGAGCTGGCGAAACTGGATAGTGAAATCTCCGATATGCGTGAGATGATCGTAGAGGGTGGTGACGAGGAATTGACTGAATTGGCTGAAGCGGAGTTACCTGCATTGGAAGAATCCTTTGCCGCGTTGAAGCACAAGATTCTCATTTCGATGATTCCGCCGGATCCTACGGATTCAAGAAATACGATCGTGGAAATTCGTGCGGGAGCCGGTGGAGATGAAGCGAGTTTGTTTGTGGGTGATCTTACGCGGATGTACCAGCGATATGCGGAGTTAAATTCGTGGAAGATTGAAGCGATGAGCACGAGTCCTTCCGAAGTTGGGGGATTTAAGGAGAACATTTTTCTGATTACCGGGGAGGAAGTTTATCGAAAACTCCGATACGAATCAGGCGTGCACCGGGTTCAACGTATACCAGTTACTGAATCGGGAGGCCGTATCCATACGTCTACGGTTACGGTAGCGATGATGCCAGAGGCGGAGGACGTCGATGTAGATATCGACCCAGGTGAGTTGGAAATTACCACGATGCGGGCTTCTGGAGCGGGAGGACAACATGTTAACACTACCGATTCTGCAGTGAGGATCGTGCACATCCCCACGGGGGAGATGGTGTATTGTGCCGATGAGAGGTCACAGCTTAAGAATCGAGATAAGGCGTTGAAAGTACTCTATTCAAGATTGTTGGAAAAGAAACAGCGCGAAGAACAAGCGAAATATGCGGCCCAACGAAAGGGGCAGGTCGGTACGGGCGATCGTAGCGAACGAATCAGGACCTATAACTTTCCACAAGGGCGTATAACGGATCATCGAATTGGTCTGACGTTGCATACGTTGCCTCAAGTATTGGAAGGTGAGCTGAGCCCAGTCGTGGAAGCGCTTCAGGAAGCTGAGTATCAAGACAAATTGGAAGCCCTTTTAGACGGGAAAGGTATGTCGGCCTCTTAAGGGCGGTGGTTGAGCTCCCTTTACCCGATGATCACCCTGCTCGAAGTTCTTCAAAAAAGTACTCATTTCCTGAGCGAGCGTGGGGTACCAGATGCTAAGCTAAGCGCGGAATGGATTATGGCTGATTCGCTCGGATTGAAGCGGCTGGATCTGTATTTGCAGTTTGAACGACCGTTAACGGAACAGGAGTTGGGCGGTATCCGGAGCGGAATAAAACGCCGGGCTAATCGAGAACCGCTACAATACATTCTGGGTAGCGCAGACTTTTATACCGTTACTTTAAAGACGGATGAACGGGCGCTTATTCCCCGCCCAGAAACTGAGTATTTGATTGAGCTGTTGCATACACGCTATCTTAACAAAGCACCGAGCCGTATTCTAGATTTGGGTACTGGATCGGGAGCGATTGCAATTGCGCTGCTTTCCGTTTTCCCAGAGGCGGAAGCCGTAGCGGTTGACCAATCCGCTTCTGCTCTTGAGTTGACCGCCGAGAATGCTCAAGCGACAGGCGTTTCGGATCGAATCCGGTGTTTGCAATCCGACTGGTTTGAAGGAGTGGAAGGTACGTTCGAGCTCATCCTGGCGAATCCCCCTTATCTCACTCGTGAGGAAATGGATACAGCGGAACCCGAAGTCGTGAAATACGAGCCCTCTAAAGCATTGTTCGGAGGAGATGATGGCTTGGATGATCTAAACCGGATCGTTGACGACGGCCTTACTTATTTGGTCGAAGGGGGTATGCTGGTTCTCGAGACGGGAATCCATCATCATAGAGGCCTGATGGAACGGGCAAATGCTCTGGGTTACGTTTCGATGCAGTCGGTTAAGGATCTCGAAAAACGGGATCGATTTCTTATCGGACTGAAGTAGAAAAGACTTAGCTTTTCGATTTTACGTCGGCAACGTTTTGAGCGGCTGCAGTATCTTTCATCTCTGGGTCTTCCACATGTATCCAATCGGAAAGAATGCGCAGAGATTCACGGAGGTGGATATCGAGGTTAG
>CALGUT010000186.1 GCA_937920335.1 uncultured Opitutales bacterium | reverse complement strand
TGACTCCGCATTGGTGTTGTTTCTCTCCCACACATTTCTTGGAGAAAAGGGCATTGGTGTGATAGCTGATTCTCCCAGCCTTAAACGCCGCGACTTGAATCTAGCCAAAGACTTTTGCAAACAGTTCGATATCACACTCCGAATTATCGAGACGGGTGAACTTGAGAATCCGAACTACGCAAGTAATCCGGACAACCGGTGCTTTTTCTGCAAAGATACGCTCTATCGTAAGATGGAGAGCATTCACGGTGAGTATCCCGGTTATTACATGCTCAATGGTACGAACCAGGATGATCACGGTGATTATCGTCCGGGACTTCAGGCCGCCAATAATCACGGAATTCATTCCCCGTTGTCTGATTGTGGTATTACGAAGCAGGACGTTAGGTTATTGGCCCGGCATTTTGAGCTTCCCGTTTGGGACAAGCCAGCTAGCCCCTGTCTGAGTTCGCGCATTCCTTACGGCAATGAAGTGACTGCTGAAAAGCTGCGTCAGATCGAAGCGGCGGAAACCTTTCTCAATCAACTCGGTTTCGACGAGGTTCGCGTGCGGCATTTTGGCCGAGAAGCGCGGATCGAAGTGCCGGCAGGCGCGTTGGAAACATTAACCCCTTTTAAACCTCAAATTCAGAAAGCCTTGAACGAATTGGGTTTTGAAACCGCTACTATCGATTCCGAAGGGTTCGTTAGCGGCAAACTGAATCGAGCTATATTGCCCCATGGATGAATACAACTTGGATATGGACCGTGAAAGCCGACTCGGATTTCCCGAGGTGGTTTACGGATTATCAAAACCAGTAGAGCTGCTAAGAAAGATCCTTAGCGAGTACCACAGTCAGGGTAAAAATGCCTTGGTCTCTCGGGTGCAGCCTGAAAAAGGCGAGGCGCTGCTCAAGGAGTTCCCGGATGCATTTTTCGATGTAGTCTCTGGCTCGTTTCTGTTGCAAAAGAATGAGCTCGATGAGTCTGCTGCGCAGGTCGGTATCCTATGTGCCGGCAGCTCGGATCTGTTTGCAGTAAATGAAGCCCTTTACACGCTGAATCTTTTGAAGGAGCCAGCCGTCTGTATCAATGACATTGGAGTCGCTGGATTGCATCGATTACTGAACCGGTTGGATGACATTAAGAAATTTAAAGTGCTAATCGTGGTAGCTGGTTTCGAAGGGGCGCTCCCCAGTGTGGTGGGTGGCTTACTCAAGCAACCGATCATTGCGGTACCTACGAGCGTAGGGTACGGTGTGGCTGAAGGCGGGCGATCAGCCTTGCATGCGATGCTGTCGAGCTGTGCGAATGGTGTGACCGTTACGAATATTGATAATGGTTACGGAGCGGCTATGGCTGCTTTCCGCATCATTCAATTGTTACGCTCTCAATCATGAGCATCCTCTACGTAGAACCCTTCTCGGGTCTCGCTGGCGATATGCTACTCGGTGCCCTCTGTGGACTCACGAACGGTTATGAGGAGATCCAGGCATTGCCAGACAAACTTCACTTGCACGATGGCAAGGTTGAGATCAACGAAGTCGAGAAAAACGGCATCGTTTGCAAGCATGTTAAAGTCATTGATCTGAACGAAGGTAAGGAGACACACCATCACTCGCATGATCATGACCATCCGCATAATCACGATCATGGCCACGAGCACAATCACAGCCATGGTCGGCACTTAAGCGACATCCTCCACCTGATCGATCACGGTCATATCTCAGATGGTGCCAAGGAAATCGCTAAAGGAATTTTTCAGTTGATCGGTGAGGCTGAGTCGACTGTGCACGATATACCGATTGAGAAGATACACTTTCATGAGATAAGTGGGGTGGATTCCATCATCGACATCGTAGGATGCGCTGTATTGCTGGATAAACTACAGATTGCTAAAACCTATGCCGATCCGGTTTGCCTGGGCTTTGGTATGGTCAAGACTCAGCATGGGTTACTACCAGTCCCGGCACCCGCAACCGCGCTTTTGCTCCAGGGAATACCCACTTTCAAGGGTGACGAAAATGGCGAGCGGGTTACGCCTACTGGTGCCGCGATCCTCCGCTTTTTGAACCCTAAATTTTCAACGCCTGCTCTGGTAGTTGAAAAGGTGGCGTATGGTCCGGGGCAGAAAGACTTTACTGGACCCAATGTGGTGCGCCTTTCTCTGGTAAGTGAAGCAACCACATCGAAGAAATCGTTGGTGGTTATTGAAACCAATCTGGACGACTGTTCACCGGAAATACTGGGTGAGCATTTTCAGTCAGGTTTGCTGAAAGCTGGAGCAGTGGATTTTACCCTATCATCGGTAACCATGAAAAAAGGTCGACCTGGCCTTAAGCTGTCGGTCTTAGCGAAGGAAGGGAGCCGCGATGGGGTGTGCGATTATATTTTGGAAAATACCACGACGATAGGAGTCCGCTATTATGCGGTGGAACGGAAAGAGCTCGATAGGGAATCCGTGTCATTGAATACTCGATACGGAGCAATTCGTGGGAAAAAAGTGACGACGCCATCTGGTATAACACGGATCAAACCTGAGTACGATAACCTTCAAAGGGTTGCTTCAGAGAATAACATTTCTGTGATTCAGTTGAAACAGGAACTCGAAGGGTAGGGTGCCTACTTCGTTCTGAAGCTGTTCGAATTTACCAGTGCGATTACGAGATCCTGAAAGCCGCCTCGTTGCTCGCGGATTTCAGTGACTGTCTTTTTGATTAGCTTGTGATCGCTATAGCTCATACTGCGTCCGGTGGCGTAGATGAGGAGTTTTTCGGAGATGCACTCTGCAAAGGGTGTGATGTTCTTTCGGAGGTAGGCTTTCAAGTCTGTCACATCGTTTAACACGGTTCCGTCGGTCAGTTGGCCGTCGGTTTCTACCGG
>CALGUT010000185.1 GCA_937920335.1 uncultured Opitutales bacterium | reverse complement strand
GAGGGAGGTGTGATTCAGAATGCTATCAATATGCCTTCAGTGGATAGCAAAACTCTGAAAGCTCTTTCGCCTTACCTACATTTGGGCGAAAATCTGGGGAATTTCCTGCAACAGATTACGCCGGATCAGGTTAATAAAATCAAGATCACCTATTTCGGGAAAATCGTGGACCTCGATGCAAACCCTTTGACCAGGAGTATTCTGCAGGGTTACTTGAAGAATATAAGCGGTGAGAGTGTGAATTCAGTGAATGCTCCGACCTTGATGAAACAGTTAGGGATCGAAAATGAGGTGGTTAAGTCCAGCGAAGAAAGTGATTTCAACGAACTGATTACCCTCGAAGCAACGGGTTCAAATGGTGAAACCTACTCAGTTCAGGGGACTGTTATCGGGAAGACCGGTATTCCTCGTATTGTTCACATAAACGGTCGAGACGTTGAGGCTTCTCCTGAGGGAGTTATGCTGGTTCTGGAAAATCAGGATGTCCCTGGGATTGTAGGAATGCTCGGCACCATTCTTGGTAAGAGTGGCGTGAACATCGCTTCCATGTCATTGAGCCGAAACCACGTCGGCGGTCTGGCATTGAACATTGTAAACGTTGACACCGCGCCTGGTGAAGCAGCTTTCAATGAAATCCAATCTAACGAACACATTAAGTCTGCGTTGGTAGTTTCGTTATAAACAGTCGTTTCCTCTAAATTCTATCTATGCAATTAATCTGGCAGATTCTTCTGGCGTGCGCCGTTGGTTATTTGCTGGGTTCGATATCGTTCGCGACCTTAATCGCAAAAAAACACGGTGTAGATATATTCAAGGAAGGGAGCTGTAATCCCGGTGCGACCAACGTTAAGCGGGTTCTGGGAAAGAAAGCGGGTAATGCTGTTTTTGCGATGGATTTTCTAAAGGGATTTGTTGCTGCGGGGCTTCCGCTTTTACTGGCCCCCGTGGAGCATCGAGAACTTCTGGCAATTGTTTCGATTATCGCAGCTATCGTAGGGCATAGCTTCTCGATCTTTCTTAAGTTTAGGGGAGGGAAGGGGGTCGCTACCACTATGGGTGGTTTTCTCGCGCTCGTTCCTTGGGTGCTTATAATTGGCCTGTTGATCTGGGTATTAGTATACTATTCTTTGAAATATGTCTCGCTGGCTTCGATTCTGTTCGGAACAAGCCTACCTGTCTCTGCTTACTTGCTCAATGAGTCGGTTTGGGTGTTAGGCTTTTGTGCACTGATTGCCGCCTTGCTGATTATTCGACATTGGCAGAATATTATTCGCCTTATGAATGGCACGGAGAATCGATTTAAATAATTCGAAGCCGACAAACAAATCATGGCTACTATACCTACAGTTAATATCGGAATTCTAGGACTCGGAGTGGTTGGGCAAGGTGTGCTCAAGCATCTCAACCGAAACCGTAAACTACTTGAGTCACGCTTGGGGGTGAAGTTGAAGGTGACTAAAATCGCCGTTCGCGATAAGTCTCTGAAGCGGGAGGTGAAGGTCAATCCGAAGATCTTGACCGAAGATGGGTTTGAAGTCGTGAATGATCCCGGCATTCAAGTCGTATGTGAATTGATCGGCGGGACCACGCTTGCCAAAAAGCTAACGTTGCAGGCGCTTAAGAACGGTAAAACCGTCGTGACTGCGAATAAGGCGCTTCTATGCGAACACGGAAATCAAATCGTTAGAGCAGCGAAGAAGTCTAATGGACACATCTTTTTCGAAGCCAGCGTAGCCGGTGGTATTCCGATTATTAAGTCAATTCGCGAGGGACTTGTTGCAAATCGCTTTCCCCGGATAAGTGGAATCTTAAACGGAACCTGCAATTACATTCTTACGCGTATGCAGGCCGAAGACAAGCCGTTTGAAGAAATCCTCAAAGAGGCTAAGGCCCTTGGATATGCGGAAGCGGAAGAAAGCCTGGATGTTGATGGGATTGATGCCGCGCACAAAGCCGGTATACTTGCTTATCTGGCCCATGGGAAGTGGATCTCCATGAAGGAGATGCTGATCGATGGTATTCGAAAAGTAACTACGCGTGATATGGCGGTTGCTGACGCAATGGGGTATAGAATAAAGCATATAGCTTCGGTGGAGTGTGATGCGAAGAAGAATAGTCTATTCGTTGGCGTCTACCCTGCGCTGATCCCGAAGACGCATATCCTCGGAAGAGTTGACGATGTTTACAATGCTGTTTGCGTGAGCGGTGATGTAGTTGGGACGACTGTCCATATAGGTCGCGGTGCTGGGCAAGATGCGACCGCGAGTGCTGTGATTGGGGACATTGCGGACGCTGTTTTCTCAGTTCAAGGGGCCGAGCTAATGAATTTGATCGATGAAGAGAATTACCCTTTGGCGGCAAGTTCCAAAGAATTGCGGGTCGCAAAATTGGATGAAGTGATATCAAGCTTTTATCTAAGGATTTCAGTCGTTGATCAACCGGGAGTATTGTCACAGGTTACCGCTGTAATGGCTAAAGAGAAGATTAGTATCGCGCGTATCGTGCAGGATCTGGACAATAACGGCACCGGCAAAGGTCGGGGGAGTGCGGTTTTGACCCTAACGACTCACCGGTGCTCGGAATCAGCGATTGCCAAAGCCATAAGTGGGCTTAAGCGCCTGAGACCTGTATTATCTCAACCTTTCCTGCTTAGGATTGCAGACTTTAACGACTAAATCTGATGGCTAGAATCGTTCAGAAATATGGAGGGACATCGGTTGGCACAGTTGAGCGTATTCGTGCGGTCGCAGAGCGAATCAAATCCTGCTATGATGAAGGGAATGAAGTGGTCGTGGTTGTGTCAGCGCGTTCAGGTGTAACCAACGAACTGGTTTCCAGAGCTAAGAGTCTAAATGCTGAACC
>CALGUT010000184.1 GCA_937920335.1 uncultured Opitutales bacterium | reverse complement strand
GTTGAAAGACTCACCGAGATCATTCTGGAAAAACTCGACGGAATCGCCTTCACCACCGTGCTCGCGCCTGCGATGGGAGGGCTGGTATTTGGACAGGAAGTCGCACGCCAATCAAAATCACGCTATATCTTTGCGGAAAAAAAGGATGACAAATTAGTCTTGAGACGAGGATTCAAGTTAGCGCTCGGCGAAAAAGTGTTGGTAGTCGAAGATGTAATTACACGAGGAGGACGGGCGCAGGAAGCCATCGACATCATTAGAAATGAAGGAGGAGAAGTTACGGGTCTCGCCCTTCTTGCAGATCGCAGCGCGGGTAATGCTACCTTCGACGTCCCTGTAATCTCTCTCGCTGAATTCAACTTCCCAACTTACGAGCCGGACAATCTACCCGAAGAGCTCGCAGCGATTCCCGCGCACAAGCCCGGTAGTTAGTGGCTAACTAGTTTTTACGGATCACTAGAAAATTATTCCTTCCTTCGAAATACACGTAGAGAAGGTTTTTCCCATCGGTAAAAAACTCAAAGGCCTCTCCGAGCGTTTCTACTTTCTTGCGATTAATCCCCATAATCACCATCCCGGCCTCCAGATCTTCGCTGTAATCGGACTCGCTGGTAACATCCGTAACGACAAGTCCCTGTACCGTTTGACCAATTCGAAACTGCTCTCGCAGCTCATCACTCATTTCCATCAGCGTGACGCCTGGCAATAACTCAAAGGTCTCGGAGCTAGTATCCTCAGATAGTGCTGCGTCACTTAGATTTGCGAGAATCACTATAAGCTCCAATGGCTCACCTTCTCTAAGCACATCCATAATAATTTCCTCACCTGGAGTTATTTGGGAAATTTTAAGGCGTAAGTCAGGCTGAGACATCACAGTTCTGCCATTTATAGCCGTTATCACATCATAAACTTCTAAACCGGCTTCTTCTGCGGGAGTGTTCGGGTAGACCTGCGTGACCACAGCCCCGTTTGTGTCTTCCGTCCCAAACTGTTCAGCCAATTCTGGATCCAGATCTCCAATGCTTACTCCTAGGTAACCACGACGAACTTCTCCTGTTTGGATTAAGCTGATCATAACGTTTTTTGCCATGTTGCTAGGAATGGCAAAACCGATGCCTATACTCCCGCCAGACTGGGATAAGATTGCCGTGTTGATACCCAGTATTCGACCTTGGGCATCTACAAGTGCTCCCCCTGAATTTCCGGGATTAATAGAGGCATCCGTTTGCAAAAAATCTTCATAGCCATCTCCGTCGATCAGGCTCAAAGAATTTCGATTCGTGGCCGATATGATACCCTGAGTTACGGTCTGCCCGACACGCAACGGATTACCTACTGCAAAAACTATATCCCCTACTCTGGCTTGTTCGCTGTCCGCCAATGGCAAAGTTGGGAGATTCTCTCCCTCAACCTTAAGTACTGCTACATCCGTTTTGCTATCAGCACCCACGATCTCCGCCTTAAAGACTCGTCCGTCCTTCAATCGAACACTGACGGCATCCATACTCTCTATCACATGATTATTGGTAATTATATAACCATCTGTACTAACAATCACACCCGATCCAAGTCCCTCAGATCGGGGCTTGTCATCATCGGAATCGCGTTCTCCAAAAAAGCGCCGTAAGAACGGATCATCCTGAAATTGCTCCGGCAGGTCGTAGCGTTGCCCATCGAGCACCTTAGAAGTAGATACACTTACCACCGCAGGCGTCACTTTATCCAAGATATCCGAAAAACTCGTGATTCGATTGTTGTTGGAACGGTCTAATGGTGAATCGTCGTAGACAATCGCGGGTAACTCGCGTGAGTCAGTTTGCGTAATAGCCTGAGCTAGCCCCAGCGCCAAAACATACATAACGAGGCTGGATAAAAAGTAGCGAAATTTCATCGTTCTAAATAAGACAGGATTCTGCGACCTAAGTTTCGTCGCGTAACAGAACTCCCAATACTGAACTAGTCACCCAAACTGAGTAAACCTTGCAATTACGGCAGTTTAAACTTCTTCCGATTCAGACTTTAGGCGAAACAAGCTAGAAACACTTTCACTCTGGTGGGTGCGCATGATTGCCTTACCCAGCAATTCAGCGATGCTTATCACCGTCACCGGCACTCCACTATCACCCGCGTCAACAGGCGTAGAATTAGTAGTTATAAGCTCGTCCAAGGGCCCATTCTTCAGGCGTTCATGAGCATACTTATTCAATACGCCATGACTCACACAAGCTCGGACTTTAGTCGCACCATGATCCCTGACAATTTTCGCTGCCGCACACAAAGTTCCCGCGGTTTCGGTTATGTCATCAACAATCAAGACTTCCTTACCCTCTACTTCCCCTACGAGGCTTTCTGCTTCCACATTAGCGGCATCAATGCGTTTTTTCGCTACCACACCAAACGGACAGCCTAAGATGTTAGCGTATGCAGCAGCCATCTTCATACTCCCGACGTCAGGCGAGATCACGACCGTATTCTTGGTATCCGTATGGTTAACTAAATACTCATGAAAAATCGGAGAGGCATAGAGGTGATCAACAGGAATATCAAAAAAACCAACTATCTGCTGAGCGTGCAGATCCATCGTCAGAATCCGATCAGCGCCGGCCGACACCAATAGATTCGCGACGAGTTTTGATGTAATGGGCACTCGGGGTTGGTCTTTTCTGTCCTGGCGGGCATATCCATAAAACGGTATAACCGCTGTGATTCGATTAGCTGAAGCCCGTCGCGCAGCATCAATGAAGATAAGCAATTCCATCAAATGTTGATTCGGTGGATAGCAAATGGACTGAATAACGAATACATCACGGCCACGGATGTTTTCGTTAATCTTCACGAAGCTTTCCCCATTTGGAAACTTAG
>CALGUT010000183.1 GCA_937920335.1 uncultured Opitutales bacterium | reverse complement strand
CCCAGGTACCCGTGATCAAATCGTGTAATGTACGTTTATCTTTCTGAAAAAACACCCAAAAGAAGCTGATCCAGAGTATCGGTGCGAAAAGGAGTAGAAACACAGTCTTAAGCCAGGCTCGCATGAATATCGTCGAGATTTGGAGTGGTTGGCCAATTGTTCGGCGTACGACGGTGATCCTAAAGATCATTTTCCCCAATGAACTGCCTTTGAAGATCCATTCATTGAGAAGAAAAAACAGGAAAAAAACGGAGTAGAGAATCGTTTGACTGGCGACGAGCATGCTCCTCAGTGATTCATTCTCCATGAGAGTTTTTGCGAGTACGGTGTCTTCTCGGAAATTCCCCGATGAATTTTCGGCGTATTGGTAGATAATCGATTCGGTCTCCGGATAGTAGTTCGGAATCAGGATTACCATGATGATTGCGAAGGCAAGGAGGCCTGCAACGATGGCATCAGCGAATCCTGCCAGTAATCTCACCCACGGCGGACTCGGAGTTACATGGAATCGGATGGTCGTAGCCGCTTGTGGCAATGGGGGCGGTTGCTGCATTCGCCGTTTTACCCGCGTGTCGCCTGGAACGCTCGCAGGGTATTCTTCATGAGCATGGCGACAGTCATAGGGCCCACTCCACCCGGAACGGGAGTGATTGCGGAGACGATGTCTTTTGCTGCTTCGAAATCTACATCTCCGACTAATCGGTAGCCGCTTTTGCGTGAACTGTCTTCAATACGATTGATTCCGACATCAATGACCACAGCACCGGGTTTGAGCATATCGACCGTTACGAAATGGGCCCGGCCAATTGCTGCAACAACGATATCGGCTTGTTTAACAATGGACGCAATATTTTGAGTTCGAGAATGGCAGACGGTTACAGTTGCGTTGCCAAAAGCGCCTTTATGTAAAAACAGGAGTGAAACGGGTTTTCCAACTATTAGGCTGCGACCGAGGACTACGACGTGTTTTCCTTCGGTGGTTATGTCTGAGCGTTTGAGAAGTTCGATCACTCCGGCAGGAGTGCAAGCTACGGATCCACTCGCGTCCTCTTGGCAGAGTTTACCGATGTTTACGGTGTGGAACCCATCTACATCTTTCTCCGGTAGCACTGTGCGAAAAATGGTTCCCTCATCGATGTGGTTGGGTAGGGGAGCTTGAACCAGAATGCCGTGAACATTTGGATTATTATTCAGCGCCTGAATTTCTTGAATGAGCTCTTGTTGGCTGATTGATTCTGGGAAAACCTTCAGGTCACTAATGATACCCGTTTTGGCCGCAGCACGCTCTTTGTTTCTTACGTAAGAAACAGATGCTGGATCTTCACCTACTCTAACGAATGTGACCGCTGGTTTTTGATCACCGAGTTTTGCTACCTCTTCGGTGATCTCCTCCAGTATAGTGGCTGCGATTTGTTTACCGTCGATTAGCTTCATCAGGCCTATTGAAGTATCAATTGGTTAGCGACAATAACTAGGTCACGGTTGTTGTTGATACGGTAAATACTTCCGGAAAGGCTGACGTTCTTACCCACATATGATTCTAAGGGGCGATCAACTATCAGATTTCTGGGATCAATAAATGCGATGCGTTTTTTTCCGCGATTTAAGATCTGCCATTTGTAAGTGGGTTTTTTGAAAGGGTTGGGAAATCCGCCTTTATAGGCGACAAGTTTTCCTTCAAGAATCCGATCGATCGGTTCGCTGGGATATGCATTGGTTGATCCTAGATCGACTGGCTCCTCGGCCATAAAAGTATCTTCAGCAACGGCTGATTCTATATCGAGGGGTTCTTCTGCGGGTGCTGCCACAGGCTCGGCGGGAAGCGTTACCGCTGTCATGGGCGCAGACGCAGCTGTGCTGGATTCAAAGTATACTGGCACTGAGGTATCAATTGAGATTTTTACCCAATCTCCAGTTACTTCGATCACCTCCGCATCTGCTGAATCTTCCAATATGGTTAAGAAAGCATCTTCGTCACCCGGAACGAAGTAGACCGGAGCACCTACTTGTATGGAGAGTCCTTTGGTTACATAGCTCTTACGTACGTGTCCCTCAAAAGTTTGGTTGAGTTCAACCCACTTCCATACATTCGCTTGGCTGGCGTCGTAGGGCATCTCGGCGGCTTCCGATAACTGAGGATCATTTGCCGGTAGCGTCGTTACTTGGTAAGAGCTTGAATCGGGTTTAATGAAAACGGATACGGTGTCTTGTCCTGCGACTCCCACAATGCTTGAAAGCAATAAGATGGGAAGGAGAACGGTCTTCAGAGTGAATGATCTAATCATGATATTTTATGTTTGGAGACTTATCTTTAAGCCTCTTCAAGCCAACAACAACCTCTTTTCTGCTTCTGTCAGCCTTTTTACCGACCCTTGCCGGAATCCTTGGATCCTGAGTTTTCCGATTTTGAAACGCTCCAATTCGATGACTTCGAAGTCGAGATGTTTCAGTAATCGTCTAATTTCTCGTTTCTTACCGTGGTTAAGTGTGATTTCCAGCTCTCTTGGTTTTCTTGGATTTAGGTGTACGGCTTCTGCTTTCAAGAGTTCTCCGTTATCGTGAACGCCTTGGGTCATTTCGCCCACCCTCTCAAACGGAAATTCTTTGTTCAGGTAAACCCGGTAGTGTTTTAAGACCTTGTTGGAGGGATGTGTCAGTGTGTAGGTCAAATCTCCGTCGTTGGTTACGACGATTAATCCCTGACTATCACGATCGAGACGCCCTGCGCAGTGGAGTGATGAATCGGTCTGAAAGTGTTTCGGAAGCAACTCGAAAATTGTTTTTTTCGCATAGCGATCCGATCGGGTACAGGTGTAGCCGGTTGGTTTGTTTACTAAAAGCACTATTTTGGGAATATCGGGTTTTCTCATACGGCGCCCGTCGAGCGATATATGATCTTTGCCGGCTATGACTTTCATTCCGAGCTGAGCGACTTGTCCGTTCACGATAACCCGACCCTCTTCGATCAAAGCCTCAGCTTTTCGGCGAGAGCCGACCCCGGCTTGAGCGAGGAATTTCTGTAATCTTTCTGGAGATGATGAATCCATGTATTCGGGTGGCTTTATCTAAAAACTTAAATTGATGGTTGTAATTGAAGTGCAGGATCTTGTGATTGTATCGAACGTTCCAAAACTATGGCTGCCGAAGTTGAAGCTCAATACAACAAAAACAACCCCTTTCTCGCAAAACTTACTGAAAACACCCGATTAAATAAAGAGGGAACTATCAAAGACACCCGGCACTTCGCTGTAGACCTGAAGGGAAGTGAGCTTGTATATACCTGCGGCGACTCTCTAGGGGTGTTCCCGACTAATAGAAAAGAGGACGTTGATGCGATATTAGTGGCATTGGGCAGCACGGGGGATGAACCTGTGATGGTACCGAAAGCGGATACTTCCATTTCATTTAAAGAGGCTATTTCGACGCGCTTATCCATTGCAGCACCGACGAGGAAGACGCTTATGTTGTTTTCTGAAAAGGTCACGGCAGAGGATGAGAAATCATCTCTTGAAATACTGCTTGCTGACGAAAACAAAGAGTCGACGGCGACCTACTTGGCAAATCGTGAGTTCGTCGATCTGTTGGAGTCGTTTCCGTCAGCACGTTTTACGCCCCAAGAGTTCGTGAACTGTCTGAGAAAATTGATGCCTCGATTGTATTCCATCGCATCCTCGCCTACCACCTACCCGACCGAGATTCATCTCACGGTGGCGGTTGTGAAGTATGTGACCAATCAACGGCAACGGTTTGGAGTTTGTAGTACTTACCTTTCTGACCGAGTCGAGTTGGAGGATCAGTCGGTGCCTGTTTTTGTTGCAAAGTCGCACTTTGGCTTACCCGCAGATGACAGTATCCCAATCATCATGGTGGGCCCTGGAACGGGAATCGCGCCGTTTCGGGCGTTTTTGCAAGAACGTATAGCCAGGAAAGCCAGCGGTAAGAACTGGCTATTCTTCGGTGACCAGCATCATGCGACGGATTACCTTTATGGAGACGAATTTGAAGCGATGAAGGCAGAAGGGCATCTTGAAAGATTGGATTTGGCGTGGTCACGTGATCAGGCCGAGAAGGTGTACGTCCAGGACAAGATGCTTGAATCCGGCGAAGCGCTTTGGGAATGGATAAACGCCGGCGCATTCTTTTTTGTGTGCGGAGATGCGAAACGTATGGCCAAAGATGTTGATGCTGCCCTGCACTCGATTTCTCAAGAACACGGAGGATTGTCAGAAGAAGAGGCGATCAGCTATTTTAAGAACATGAAGAAGGAAAAGCGTTATCTCCGTGACGTTTATTAAAGATATCTTCGTTGGCCTTCGCCGGATGTTTTTGACCTCTCATTTTCACTTGATCGGTCCTTTGAATTCTGTCCCACTTCGCCTCTTATGAACCTGACTTTTACTGATCGTGTAGCTGTTGTAACCGGAGCGGGTCGTGGAATAGGCCGCGCTATCGCAGAGAGCCTGGCTTCCGAAGGCGTTCATGTTGTTTGTGTGAGTGTGAATCCCGCGAGCTGTGGAGCTGCTGCGGAGAGCATTCAAGCACAAGGGGGTAAGGCCAGTGCCTTGGCTGTTGATGTGGCTAACAAGGAAGCCGTTGCTGAAGCTTGTACGCAGCTGATACAAGAGTTTGGAGGAGTGGATATCTTGGTAAATAATGCAGGTATCACCAAAGATGGGCTCCTCATACGGATGACGGAGGACGACTGGCAGGCCGTTATCGATACCAATTTGAGTAGCTGTTTTTATTGGTGTAAGGGGCTTGTTCGTCCTATGACCAAGAAGCGTTGGGGACGCATTATCAACGTATCATCAGTCAGTGGCATTTCCGGTAACGCGGGCCAAATTAACTATGCTAGCGCCAAAGCAGGCATGATTGCGATGGCCAAGAGTTTGGCGAAGGAATTGGCTTCCCGTACGATTACCGCAAACGTTGTAGCCCCTGGCTTTATCGCGACTGACATGACCACGTCATTTCAAGAGGGTGATGTTGCAGATCAGGTGCTTGCGACTATCCCTTTAAAGAAATTTGGCAGCCCCCAAGATATAGCAAACATGGTCACTTACCTCGCTTCTGAAGAAGCGAATTATATTACCGGTCAAGTTTTTACTGTTGACGGCGGTATGACGATATAAACTCTGATCTATTCAAAAACATCTACTTCCTACCATGGCAGATAAAACCACTGAAGAACGCGTTACTGAAATTATTGTAAACCAGCTCAATGTAAATGAAGAGCAGGTTACTCCTGAAGCCTCCTTTTTGGACGATCTTGGTGCTGATTCACTCGATACGGTTGAGTTGATTATGGCATTTGAAGAAGAATTCAAAGACGAGATTGACGGCGAAATCCCCGAATCTGATGCTGAAAAGCTACAGACCGTAGGAAATGTCATTTCTTACATCAAAGAGAAGTCTCAATAATTTCTATTACTGGGTGGTTGCTTAGCCACCTCTTTGCTTATGCCTAACTCCCGATCTGACAATCGAGTTGTTGTTACTGGTATGGGTTTGCTCACCTCGTTAGGTGATGATCCAGACTCGTTTCACAATAATTTGGTGAACGGAGTGAGTGGCATCGCAGCTGTTACATCTTTCGATACTTCAGAATACCCGTGTAAGATTGGAGCGGAAATAGCTGACTGGGATCCGACCAGAGTTATGGATGTCAAAGAAGCGCGTCGAAACGATCGCTACACCCAGTTTTCCGTATTTGCGGCAGTTGAGGCTTTCAAAAATTCCGGCTTGGATATGAGTAAGGAAGACCCTTATAGAGTAGGGGTTTTTGTTGGTTCAGGTATTGGTGGAATGCACACGATCGAAAGTCAGTCGTTTGCTCTATTTGAAAGAGGGCCACGTCGAGTTTCCCCATTTATGATTCCTATGTTGATTGCCAATATGGGATGCGGTCGGGTTGCGATTGAGCTGGGTGCTAAAGGTCCAAATTTTGGAATCGTGAGTGCTTGTACCACAGGCACTAACTCGATAGGTGAAGCTCTCCGGCATATACGTTACGGCGATGCGGATGTGATGATCGCCGGAGGGAGTGAAGCAAGTATTACTCCTCTCTCCTACGCTGGGTTTTGTCAGATGAAGGCAATGAGTACCCAGAATGAAGCTCCGGAAAAAGCGAGCCAGCCTTTTAATTCAGGTCGAGATGGCTTTGTCATGGGCGAAGGAGCGGGTGTCATTGTAATGGAATCTCTGGAGCATGCTTTGAATCGAGGAGCGAATATCCTTTGTGAGATTTCCGGATACGGTGCAACCTGTGATGCCTACCATATTACCGCGCCAGAATTGTCGGGAGAAGGATTGGCTCATGCTATCAAGTTTGCTCTCAAGGATGCGGATATGCAACCTGAGGAAGTTGACTACGTGAACGCTCATGGTACTTCCACTCCGTTTAACGATAAGATTGAGACAAAATCGATTAAGCTTTCATTGGGAGAAGAGCACGCCCGCAAAGTCATTATCAGCTCAACGAAGTCCATGACTGGTCACCTGCTCGGGGCTGCGGGTGGCATTGAAGCTATCACTTGTATCAACACGATTCGTAGTGGCGAAGTTCCGCCGACTATAAATCTTGATGATCAAGACCCTGAGTGTGATTTAAACTACACACCTCACACCAAGGTGACGGCAGATGTTAGAGTAGCGATTAGTAACAATCTTGGCTTCGGTGGGCATAACGGTACGCTGGTGTTTAAGCGTTACGAAGACTAGCTTACTTAGTCCATAGACACGGATCGCAAAAGCGGGCTTCAAGCATCGTTTTCTAGTGCTAGCAGCAAAAAACGTTCATCTGAGATCAACTGGTCTAATAGTATCTCATAATGCGGGAACTCGATTTCTGCTTCGATGAACTCGTCCAGGTGTTTCGATCGAATGATAATTATTCCATTCGGGTTGAGTCGCCAAAAATCTATGGGAGTCGGGAGTCCCATTAATTTAGGATCAACCTCAGTTGGGGCCAACGTGGAAAGCTCTTCAATCTTCTGACTGCCATAAAACCTGAATGCGGATCTGAAGTCTACCATTCCGAGCGGTGTTTTCTCGGGAGCTGATTCTAAATGGGCCGTGACCTTCTCGCTAAAATCCCGAGAGCTTCTTCGCTCATTGTGCCAGGGAGAGAAAACCGAATACATCAGGACAGAAAGAGAGAAAATAGAAAGAGCAAAGCCTACGGGGATAGATCCGCTCTTCCATGCAAATGCTGAACGTACTCCCAAGAGACCTCCCAGGATAATGAAAACAGCGCAAACGACTACGCCGATCGCAGGCAATGGTTTGTCAATTGTCTTGAGCGCTTCTAGTTCGACTGCCCCCAACGTGATGGCAATCAATGCCGCACCAAGTACTGCAAATAGGGTTCCAGAGAAAACTAAGACCGTTTTTAGCGATAGATTGGGTTTCGAGACAGTCAACAAATACTGAGCGACGATGTAAGCACTAAACGGGTACAGAGCCAGGATGTATAAATTCCGTTTCCCGGCACTCAGCGAAAAGAACACCAAAATAAACAGGTAAGCGGCCCACGCAAACCGCAGTTTGGAGCTAAGTGAAGCCCGTTGCGCCTTTTTCCAAGGTACTGCAAATAGAATGAAAAGGCTCCATGGGAAAAAAGCCGATAGTTGGGTGGTAAGAAAATAGTAGAAGGGTTTGTGATGATGCCAGGGGTTCGCGTATCTGACTACGGTTTGTTTGAATAAAAGGTTATTCCAATAGTCCCAGGCGCCGTGTTGCCAAACCTGTATGGTTAAACCTGCTATCCAAAGGAACGGTGGCAGTAGACCCCATAGTAATGCCCGATAAGGGTAGTGTTTCCACGAGTTCTTGCCGCTGAAGAGACAGTAGACTGCCCAAGTACCAGCGGGTACAATATAGCCGACAGGGCCTTTGGCCAAAATAGCGAGTCCCAGTAGCAGGCCGATCCCAAATTGAGAAACAGATTCTCCCTGCAATTTTCGGTAGCCTAGGAGGGATGCTCCGATCACAAGTACACACAGAAGCATATCGATCTGAGCATTGTGGGCCTGCTGAATAAACTGTAGGCAGCTTGCTAGGATTACCATTACACTGACTCCCAAAGTGTTGTTCCAACGTCCTTCAGAACCCCAACGAGCTATCAGAAACAAGCAGGTTAGGGCTGCTAATGCTGACGGAAGTCTAGCGCTCCATGCATTCACCCCACCGGTGAAAATAGAGGTCACGGCGATCGACCAAAAAAATAAAGGAGGTTTATCTGGGTAGGCTCTTTCGTTGCGATGGGGGAATAAAAAATTTCCGCTGTCCAACATTTCCCGAGCGACCAGAGCAAACCTGGGTTCGTCTGGAGCGATTAGGTCGTAGCTGCCAAGTCCCAGGATGAAGAGCAGGAAACCAGCACCTACCAGAAGGAAGGTTCTATACCTGGATATCAGTGTCTGCATCTAAGGATTTTGCTGATCGAATAAGCATGATGTTTCGTGTGTAATTTGCTAGGCGATCGTACCATGGATTGCGTCGGAAAAAACAAGCACGGCGACATACCGGTATCTTTCTGGTATATCAGTTTGGTAAGCGGGATCATTTTGTTAACTTATGCCATTCATCGGGTCGCACCGGTCTTCATACTCGGTCAAGCCGATCCAGCGTGTGAAGAACACAAACTGCCCCAAGAAACCGAAAACGACCCAGGGATTAGTGAGCGCCAGTTTCAGTTCTGTCGCTAGATTCGCGATTAGGTTCATTTGTGTGGTTTAAGTCTGCTTTGAGTCTGTAATTTAACTTGCGCTTTTGCATCCAGCGCACGGCTAGTAGATCGAAAAAGGCGGTCCAACCTCGGTTGAAAGTCGAGTATTTGGATATCCCAGCGTAGCGAGGATGGTGCCCAACCGGAACTTCAACAGCATCATAACCTTCCATC
>CALGUT010000182.1 GCA_937920335.1 uncultured Opitutales bacterium | reverse complement strand
CAACTTCCTGAGGATGTCCTTCAATTTATTGCTGAAAAGGTTTCCCGAAATATTCGACGCCTTGAAGGCGCATTAACCCGTGTTGCAAGTTACAATGCACTAATGGGAAAGACTGTTAATCTTGAAGTTGCTGAGCAATTGCTGGGAGATATCCTGCAGGAAGAAGCTCAGAACCAAGTAACGATTGAAAAAATCCAAAAACGTGTCGCGGATTATTATAACCTAAGGCTTTCGGATATGGTTAGTAGACGCCGACCCGCAAACATCGCATTTCCAAGGCAAATCGCGATGTATCTATCTCGTATCCTTACCAGCCATCCTTTGCAGGAAATCGGTGAAGGCTTTGGTGGTCGTGATCATGGTACTGTGATCCATGCCTGTAAGACGGTTGAAAATATTATGGATCAAGACGAAGCAGTTAGACGAAGTGTCGAGTATCTTAAGTCTCAACTAGCGAAATCAGCTGGTTAATATGCAATTTTCTGAAGAACAAAAGCAGTCGATTGCCCAGTGGGTGGCCGAAGGAGCGAAGTTAAGTGATATTCAGTCCCGAGTGAACGACGAGTTTAACGCCGCCCTAACATACATGGATGTGCGTTTTCTTGTAGATGACCTTGATTTGGAGCTCAAGGATCAGCCAAAATCTGTGGATAATGATCTGCGGAATGCGCCTCCGCTTGTGCCTGATAATCAGGCTGATACGACGATCGAGTCTCCAGGCGCCGCACCGAGTGAAGGCGGTGTTCAGTTGAATTTACATAGGGTTTACCAGCCGGGATCGGTTGTAAGTGGAGATGTCGTTTTTAGTGATGGCCAGCAAGCGGTATGGAGCTTGGACCAGACCGGGAGGCTCGCAATGGATGCAGGGATTGATAGCTATCAACCGAGCGAAGGTGATTTGCAGGATTTTCAACAAAAACTGAGCAGTCTGTTACAGAGCCAAGGCTTCTAAAGGCCTTTTGGCTTTACTTTATCGCCTGTTTCTAGATGGTGTTAGCAGTCTTAAGTCTTTGAAAATGATAAGATCCACTATGAAATTAACTCTGATTATTCCAGCACTCCTCTTGGCGTATTGTTCATTATCCGCGAATTCATTGGTGGAAGAGCAGGCGACCGCATCTATTTCAGAAAATGGTTCTGATCAAGCAGGCCTCGAAGCTGACCTCTCCAAACTTTTTGTTCCGGCTTCAATGGATTGCGATGAACTATTGGAGGTGCACGGGATCGTATTGAAGGCTTCGGAAGGTCGAAATGATGCAACCGTTCAGGCAGTTGCCCGCGTTTCCTCTAAACTAGCTATTATTAGTCTGGCGGCGAATTGCTATTCTCCCGATGTTGCAGCCCGTTTGGTAGCGCGCACGGGTTCTGAGGTTAGCGGAAACTCCAGTGTAATTGCTGATGCTACAGTTTCTGGGGCAGTTGATGCTGCAGCCGCTTTAGGAGTTGATTCAGGGTCACTCGCAAACTCTGCTTCAAGCGGAGGTGAAGGGTCCTCTTCTGGAGGAGGTGGGGGAGGAACAGGCCCTACGCAACCTGCACCCGTTCAAATTTACTATGATAATGAAGTGAACGTAAGCCCATCGGGGTCGAACGGTTAATACGTTCTTATTATCGGTCAAACTTTCTGGTCCCGGAGATACTCCGGGGCCTTTTTTATGCAAGCAATTGCAAGAGGTCTTCCTCGGAGAGGATCTGGACGCCAAGAGTCTCGGCTTTTCCCAGTTTCGACCCTGCGCTTTCACCGGCTAGCAAGAAGTGGGTTTTTTTACTAACTGATCCGGATACTTTTCCGCCTGCTTTTTCAATGAGGGCCTTTGCATCGTTTCGCTTAAGAGTCGGAAGAGTTCCAGTTATGACGAATGTCTTGTTTGCGATAGCTGGATTGGTTTCTGACTGCTCTGGAGCTTCTTCGATTACCCGAAGACCGGCATTGATGAGCCCAGCTACAATAATTTGGTTGTTTGGCTCTGAGAAGAAGCGGGTGATGCTGTGAGCGACTATTTCACCGATTCCTTCGATCTCGATGAGCTCTTCGCACGTTGCGCTCTTTATCCTGTCAAGTCCCAGGAATGCCTGGCTCAATAATTTTGAGGCGGAGCTACCCACATGAGGAATTCCGAGTCCGTGAATAAGCCTCCAAAGACTCACTGTTTTACTTCTTTCCAAAGCGCTTACTAAGTTGGCTGCAGATTTCTCTCCAAATTTTTCAAGAGTCAGCAAATCATCAGTGTTAAGCGAGTACAGGTCATGTGGAGCATGTATGAGCTGCTTTTCGACCAGCTGATCTATGACAGCCTCTCCGAGGCCATCGATATCCATACATTGTCGAGATGCAAAAAACTGGATCCGGCGTTTTACTTGAGGTGCGCAGGCGAGTGAGTTGGGGCATTTATAGGCAGCTCCTCCTTCGGCTCGTATTACTTCTGTGCCACAAGAGGGGCAGGATTCTGGAAATGTATAGGGGCTGGTGTTTTCAGGACGCAGCTTTGATACGACTTCAACGATCGCGGGAATGATCTCACCGGCTTTTTCAACTTTGACAAAGTCTCCTATCCTAATGTCTTTGCGGGAAATTTCATCACTGTTGTGCAGGGTCGCTCTTGAGACAGTTGTGCCAGCAAGCTGGACTGGCTCCAGAATCGCTACAGGGGAAAGGGTTCCTGTTCTCCCAACTTGTATAATGATATCTTTCAGTTGAGTCGTCGCCTGCTCTGCTTCGAATTTATAGGCAATTGCCCAGCGAGGTGCTTTTGAAGTCGATCCCAATTCTTCCTGCAGTTGTAGCTGGTTAAGTTTTACGACTGCTCCATCTGTGGGATAACGATAGTCATGTCTTTTGGAGTCTAGTTTCTTGATTGCTTCTATGCTCGCGTGGATTCCTTTCTCTAGCCAATGGTCTTCAATAAGCGGGAAGTTCCATGCCTTAAGAGCGCCAAAAAACTCTGAAAGGGTGGTGAAAGGGTTAGGGGTGCAGAACCCTCGTCCGTGAGATACCCAGGTCAACCGTCGCTTCTTAACTTCCGAACGATCCAGCATTTTAATCGTTCCTGCCGCCAAATTTCTTGGATTTGCGAACAGAGGGAGTTCTTCTTTCGTGCGCTGCTCATTGATCCGTTCGAACTCTTCTAGGGTCATATATATCTCGCCACGAACTTCGAGCACATCCGGAAATGGTTCAGTCAGTTGATTCGGAAAATCTTCAATCAACTTAAAGTTTGCTGTGATGTCATCGCCTTCAGTTCCGTTTCCTCGGGTTACAGCCCTTACGAACTCACCGTTTTCGTAGGTTAGACTAACTGCAACACCGTCGATCTTTGGCTCGATAAGAAACTCCAGTTCTCTGTCTCCCAATGCTTTTCGAAGCCTCTTTTCAAACTCCTCCAGCTCTTCAAAACTGTAAGTATTGTCCAAGCTTTGCATGGGGTCACGGTGTCTATAGACTTGAAAGGCTTCCAAGCGATCGTCGCCTATTTCTTCCGTGAGAGATTTCGTTGCTTGGAGAATGGGATTCGCGGTCTCAAGGTCTTTGAGTTCTTCCTTGAGACGATCGTACTCGCGGTCGGTGATCTCTGGCTCTGCATCGCGGTAGTAACGCTCATTGTGAAAGCGAATGACATTCCTGAGCTCTTGGAGTCGT
>CALGUT010000181.1 GCA_937920335.1 uncultured Opitutales bacterium | reverse complement strand
CTCCCTGGCTACCGCAGTTCTCTACTACTATTCGATGGCGAAGCTGAAGAATGGACTCTCCTATTTTCATAATCAGATTGTCCGCAGCGAAGGGAAAGTCGATTCGCTGGATGTCGACTACGGCAAGCTCAGCATTCAATTCCCGTTTGGGTTGAAGTCGACAGCCTTCAAACTGAACATGGTCACTGCCGGTTCAGACCAACATGTGCTGATCACCTCGAACCTTGTCGATGCTCAGCTAAAAGGAATCCCTGCTGGCTCTCTCGTTATGTCGGCCAAAAACGTGAATTTGGCTTCTGGAAACGAAGAGAAACCGCTGTTAAGTAATCAATACAAAATTCGAAACATCGAAGTGCGATTTGTGGAATATGAAACCTTCATATCCATCCTCAACCCAAACCAGTCGATGAGGCGCATCTACGGTCACCTTGCTCAATTGCTGGACGGGGGAGACACAGAAGGCCGTCTTCGTATGCAAGGCACGGTATTCTTTGATTTCGGAAACGGACAGGTGGTCGAACAAAAGTTCCACACGCTTCAAAATGGGAATCTCTCTCGCATCGTATTAGACATCAAAGACCTCAACCGAATAGCCCCCAAATTTGCGAGCCGGCTCTCTACGGGTGATCTCAATCTCGTAGCCAACTACCCTCTCAAAGCACCTCGCCTACTAGAAATCCGTAAGGAGACCGAAGGCAAATCCAAAGAGCTACGTTGGGCTGAGCGCGATTTCCCCGAGGATGTCTATCGCCATGTTTTGTGGAGCTATTTACTGACGAAAGAATATGGCGCGAGTTTTGCAAATCTGGTGACTGACTCCCACGAAGAAGGCTCTTTCAATTCTGAAGAGGAGATGGCTAAGGACCGCCAAAACAATCGTGTGGGAATACAATACGCAGTAAACGATGTCCCAGAATCCAAGATCCTCGAACGTATACGCTCGGATCCACGAGTTCAGTATTAAGGCAATAAGCAGATCTAGTACGCGTAAGAAACCATGATGGATCCGAACGAATGAGAATCTGGTTGTAGCCTGAACTGCTTGGAACGTCGCACTTGCGACAGGGAAACTTTGAAGTCTTTCAGCTTGAACTTTATGCCGACAGCAAAATCCCCGACGAGCGGCTCCTTACTCACCGAATGGCTGTCACGAAACGTGTTTCCATCCAGAAAGATATCACGGGCTACTGCTCGGCCTTCGAGCGAAACGAACAAGAGAAACCCATAGTCTTGTTCATTCAACAACGGGATGTTGGTCTCACCTCCGGGCCGTATATGCGTCGTTCCAAAGTTCTGGGGGAGGTTGTAACCGATTCTACCCTCGATCCCGACATTTGCATAGGTGCTCACGTTTCCAAGCACCAAGCCTCCACTGGCAAATGCATCCGCTTCCCATCCGCTACCGGTCGTATGCGCGTTCAATCGGACACGCCGTTCTGCGACGAGATTGAGGCCCACCTCATTTTTAATTTGATTATCCCACCCATTGGCACGGTCAATATTGCGAAGGTCGTGCACCAAATTCTGTATCTCCTGCCCTAAGGCAGCTGGGCCAATCATACCGAATTGGATAGCAAGCGTATCTTGGCGGTGATCGTTTTTAGCATGAAATCCCGCGCTAAGGTAAAGCCAGGCCGCATAAGGTCTGTCATTCTCAACAAGCTCGGTCGTTACGATATCCTTCGGCGTATACATGTTCTGCCCAATTGAGAATGCTACATTCTTGTGGTCATAACCCCTTTTCAAGAAATGGACTTCACGGTCTACCCATTCTGTCAAAAGCGGAAAATTCGACTCGACGAATCGAGTTACATCCGGCGATACCCATGAGATCTTGGTCCCGTTCGTATACTGCTGGTCGGTATCAGCAAACAGGTCATTTTCAAAATAGACATTGAGCGTCCATGGCTTCTTTTCCACCGGTAGTTCATCGGCGGACGCCAGCCCCACTGTCAAAGATAGGGCCGCAAGCAGCAAATGATTTAGCTTCCGGACGAGTTTCATTTCGAAAACCAATCACACTAATCACATTTGACCAATTTCAAACTCTCTTTCTTGACCTAAAAGGCCTGTAGACGGCTTCGGTAGTCCTTGGCTTTGAAGGATCTCCGGTACTGACAGACCCCGTATTAGCCCTAAAAATGATCTTGGGTTTTCCGCCGTTATCGATTCTCTTAGGC
>CALGUT010000180.1 GCA_937920335.1 uncultured Opitutales bacterium | reverse complement strand
ACCGATTTGCCTACTCTTTGGCGCGCAATGGCGGGGAAGCATCAGACCTTACCCAGCAAACATTTCTGATCTGGGCGAAAAAAGGATCGGCGTTAAAGGACAAATCTAAAGTAAAATCCTGGCTATTCACCACTCTTTACCGGGAATTCCTGGGAATACGCAGAAAGTCGACCCGATTTCCTCACATTAACGCTGAAGCAATCGAGCACGAACTCCCCAGTATCTCTCCAAATGTGGTGCGTTCCCTAGACGCTAAGAGCGCACTGGAAGCATTGAATGAAATCGATGAAGCCTTCCGAGCGCCTCTGACCTTATTTTACATGAAGGACCTTGCCTACAAAGAGATAGCAGCAATCCTCGACATCCCGATTGGGACGGTCATGTCCCGACTTTCCAGAGGCAAAGCTCAACTAAAAGCGATTTTAAGCAAACCCCGCACAGACGCCCCCTCCTCTTAGTCAATTTCGAGACAAAGCTCCCATGACAACGGACCAAGCAAAATTTATACTTCAAGCCTTCCGGGAAGGTCAGGATATTTCCGCCAGTCCAGAAATGGAGGAAGCGCTAAATATGATGAATGAGGATACCGAGCTACAAGCTTGGTATCACAACGAGTTCATATTTGACCAAGCATTCGCAGCGAAGTTGGAAGGTTTAGAGATTCCGGCCGACTTGAACCGTAAAATTTCCGCGCAAGTAACCTCCAAACCCAACGCCATTATCGAGTTCCCCTGGTGGAAACAATTCTCAGTTCTAGGCGCAGCAGCATCCTTTCTTCTAATACTGGGACTGGTTTTACTACCAAATCGCAACCTTAGCTACCCAGAACTAGCTACAAGCGTAGAGCACTTCCAAGACTTTGCTGCAGAATCGCTGAAGAACAACTCAGGGTTCAACGCCCGGTCATCTGAATGGAAAACCCTGGTAAGCTACCTCAATGAAAATAACACGCCTGCACCTGCAAGTTTACCGGATAAAATGGACAAGATGTCATCCGTCGGTTGTATGACGCTCCAATATCATGAAAAACCAGTGGGAGTCATTTGCTTTGGGAAGAACAGCAAGTCCCACTTATTCGTAATAAACTCTAAAGATTTTCCTGAAATGCCGATCAAAGAGTCTCCCCTCGTAGAAGAGAATGCCTATGTATCTTCCATCTATTGGAGCGGAGAAGATCGTCACTATTTACTCGTATCCAACGATGCTGAGGAGTTGAAACAATTCGTTTCATTTTAAAAATAGTAAGGGTACTTGCCCCGCTTAACCACTCTGTTTCAATGCATACGTTATATGACAGAGAATACGATTCAGGATCTGGTAGATGAGGGTACGCTCGACTTTACCCTCGGCGATAGTGATTCCGCCGTTGAAAAGCTCACTCAAGCGGTCGAGATGGATTCGGAGTGTTTCGATGCCTGGCTAGCGCTGGCGGAAGTCTACTTAAGCGAAAAAAACTTGGGCAAAGCCTTGGAGGCAGGAGAACAGGGGCATCGAGTAATGCCTGACGAACTCCACATCAACACCACTCTGTCTCGCATTTGGGTGGCTATGGGCGACAAAGAAAAAGCCGAACACTTTGCTGCGCAAGTCCGCATGATCAGTTGGAAAGAAGAGCTAAAGAGTGACCCCGAATAAGGAATTTCCCTTAATAATTTTGCATTTTCTCGATATTTATTTTGGACTCCATCCTTCATACTGTCGCCGAAGCATTTAATCCTACCAAAAGCCCAGCACCAATCAGCCAGCTTCAGACATTGACAGGCTAAGCCTACTCACAAAAATCTCGCCCGCTATGGAACAATTTGAATTCATTCTCGATTTTGAAAAACCTTTGCGCGACCTTGAGAAGCAACTACAAGCTCTCGAAACGGTTTCACGAGAGAATAGAGTAGATGTTCAAAGCGAGATTGATTCTATTTTAGAGAAGATAGAGCGGACCAAACGTACAGTTTACGAAAACCTGACTCCCTGGCAAAAGGTTCAAATCGCTCGCCACCCGAAACGCTTGTATGCACTAGACTACATTCGTGCAATTATCGAAGATTTTCAGGAAGTTCACGGCGATCGCAGATTCCGCGATGACCCCGCGATGATTTGTGGAACTGGTCGTTTAGAAGGGCGGCCAGTCATGATTATCGCTCAACAGAAGGGCCGAAAGACCAAACATAAAATTCTTCGCAACTTTGGAATGCCACATCCGGAAGGTTACCGCAAAGCCCTTCGATGCATGGAAATGGCTCACAAGTTTGGTATCCCGATCATCTGTATGATCGACACTGCAGGAGCTGCCCCCGGAATAGGCTCTGAAGAACGCCACGTAGCAGAAGCGATTGCGGTAAATATTAGAGAAATGAGCCAACTTGAAGTCCCGATTATCGCCGCAGTTATTGGCGAAGGCGGATCTGGCGGCGCTCTGGGAATCGGGGTCGCAGATCGTGTGTTAGTTTTCGAGAACTCCTATTACGCGACCATATCGCCAGAAGGTTGCGCGGCGATTCTCTGGAAAGATCGCGCCCACGCCCAAAAAGCTGCTGAAGCGATGAAGCTTGATGCAAAGGAGCTCATCAAATTCGGCGTGGCCGATGAGATCATGAAAGAACCGCTGGGTGGAACTCACCGAGATCCCGACACGAGCGCAGAAACTCTAAAGGATAGCCTACTCAAGCACCTACAGAATCTAAAGAGCCTAGATATCGAACAGCTATTAGAGAACCGTTATCGGAAATACAGGAGTATCGGAGTGTTCTTGGAGTCAGAAAGCTACGAAGAGAGCTCAAATATCGGGTAATCCCTATTTTTAGGGAAGAAAAAATACCAGCAATCCAAGAGGGCATTCCTGAAAATGAACTCTTAACGATATATCTGCTTCAAGAATGTTGATGTTTTGT
>CALGUT010000179.1 GCA_937920335.1 uncultured Opitutales bacterium | reverse complement strand
CGATGGAACGAAGCCGGATCTGAAGCGACTTTGGTTGGCGACGAGGGCGTGAATATTGATTACGACGTTGATACGGCAAGCGGCCCGATCACGCAAACGTGGAGAATTCCTAGTCGATCGGAGTGTATGCAGTGCCATACTCCAGCGGCTGGATACGCCTTGAGCTTTAATGCGAGGCAGCTGAACCGCGATCAATCGATAGAAGGACAAAGTCGTAATTTCTTGGAGTATTTGAGCGAAATCGAGATATTGGATACGCAGATACCGAATTCTGATGGTCTTCCGATTTTCTACGAGGCGGATGACCCAGAAGCATCTCTGCTCGCTCGGGTGCGTTCATACCTCGCAGTCAATTGTGTGTCCTGCCATCAGCCCGGAGCGGTTGCTTCGACGAGTTGGGATGCACGTCCTCATATAGGGGTATTCGATACGGGTATTGTTGAAGGGAAACCACTCAATGATGGGGGTAATAGTGATCGGCGATTGATCCTCCCCGGAGATCCCGAGTTGTCAGTGCTTCTCAGTAGGATAAGTGAGACTCATGGATTTACGCGGATGCCCAATATAGCAACGAACGAGCTGGACCAGGCCGGGATTAGTTTGATCGGTGAATGGATCAATTCGATCACGACGGGATTCCTGAGTTGGCAGAATGAATCGTTTACAGATCCGGAATCTACGAGTGCGGACGTGAACTCTGACCCCGACTTAGATGGGTTTGCGAATCGTATTGAGTATCTCGTTTCAACGGATGCGGTAGATGCAGGGAGCTTTTGGAAAATCGAACCCGAGTATGAAAACGGCCAAGTCACCTTGCGCATTCCGGTCACGCAAAATCGATCTTATATCGTTCAAGCGAGCACGGACTTAGGCGTATGGGAAAACTGGCAGGTAGCTGGAAATTCGTTTCAGATAGGCGAAGAATTGATTGCTTCAGTCGATGTGAGCGGTCCGATAACCGAAGGCACTTTTTTCAGAGTTCAAGTTACTGAGCAATGATCAGTATTAAGGTTCAATTCTACGGCGTCACCATAGTTTAGCTCATCCAGTTTGGGTGCCAGTATCTCAATGATCGATTTCTTCTGAAAGTGATCAACTTTGGTTGCCGGCGAAGGTCGGTAGATGAGTGCGTCTGCTACTCGTGAGTGATGGGTGATGGTGCAGTGGCTAAAGTAAAAATCCTCAGGAGGAATCACATCAGTCCAGTTGACCTGTAAGGCTTCGTAATCCCAGCCCTTCATATCGAAAGTCATTGGAGCTATATCCACATTGATTGTAGCCGAAAAGAATTTGCTAACCGGTATGCCTAAGCTTTCGAAGAAAGGAGCTTGGAGTGCTATGGTACCGGCTCCGAATGGGGAATCTTTAGATTTTCCTGAAGCGACTCCGTGACCTGCGCTTATAACACCATTTACGATTATGGTGTTTCCATTAAGGTTTGGGGTTGCGAATGACTCCTCGTTTTCCACGGCAATTAGAAGAACGATCTTGAATCAGTAGATTAGCAATACCAGATTCTTAACGTCAGGAACTTAAATCCCTTCCAATCCCCGGATATGATAAACATCAATCAACTCAACCATACGGCTATTCATGTAGCCGACCTAGAACTTAGTGTCGCTTTTTATCGCGATGTTTTACAGCTCGAGGAGATGGCGAGGCCGGACTTTGATTTTACAGGCGCGTGGTTTCAGACTGGCCCCGATCAGGAGCTACACTTGATCTGTAAAGCAGGAGCCTATACGATTCCCTCTGAACGCCATACGGCTTACCGGGTTCCAGATATGGAAGCGGTTACGGCTCATCTGGATTCGATTGGAATGTCCTATGAAGGGCCTAAGAACCGGCCAGACGGTCCACTCCAAGTATTCTTGAAAGATCCAGATGGACACGTCGTTGAACTTACTCAGTTGGATGTGTAGGCAATTTCTATCTCTCGTGTGTGTGGCGATAGTCGGTCTTGTCCTGATCGGCTGTAAAGAACCAGGTACTGTAACCGAGGAAGCCTGGGGTGCGCTGCCAAACGGTGAAGTGGTGTCCTTGTTCACGCTGACAAATGCCAATGGCATGAGGGCAGAGATCACGAACTACGGGGGGATCGTTGTGTCGCTAACCGCTCCCGACCGAAACGGCAAATTTGAAGATGTTGTTTTAGGATATCACACGTTGGATGAATATGTGAAACGCAATCCTTTGTTTGGTGCGATTGTCGGACTCTATGCCAATCGAATCGAAACTGGGTTGATTGAATTGGATGGGGAGAAGGTGCAATTGTTTGTTCGAGAGCAACCGAGTCGAACGCCCGTGCATATGCATGGAGGGTCCGTTGGATTGGATCAGGTAGTGTGGACTGCGGATTACGGTGTAAAACGAAACCAGGCGTACCTGGAATTAAACTACGTTCACCGAGATGGGCAGGATGGTTATCCTGGGGATGTAGACGTCACCGTGACCTACGTATTGGCGAACGACAATTCGCTTGTGATCGACTACAAAGCGACCACTGAAAAGACGACGGTAATAAACCTTACAAATCACTCCTATTTTAACTTGATTGGGGAGCTGGGAGGGAACGTACTAAACCATAAGTTGGAGCTCTATTCCGAGCAGCTCACTGAGGTAAAGCCTGGGTTGATTCCCAATGGAAATTTTGTTCCGGTCGAGGGGACGCCGTTCGACTTTAACGAACCTCGGCGGATCGGAGCCCGCATAGATGATGAGAATGCCCAACTCAGGCTTGGCCGTGGATATGACCACAACTACGTGTTGAATAACTCCCCAGGTAACGTCGGATTGTTTGCCGTTGTTTACGAGCCCACCAGCGGGAGAGTGATGGAAGCCTACACGGATCAGCCAGGTGTCCAGTTTTATAGTGCAAATGGTATGCGGAATATCGTTGGCAAATACGGCGTAGCTTATCAATCGCGCAGCGGCTTCTGTCTGGAGACTCAGCACTATCCAAACTCCCCCAATATTCCGCATTTTCCGTCCACAGTTCTTCGCCCAGATGATACGTATCTGACAACAACAATATTCAAATTCGCTGCGCGCTAGAGATACCAGCCTGGTCTTGGAGTATAGCTAAGTGGGTTGACTCCCGTCGAAAATCCGATCGCGTTTCCAGTATTGGGATTAATGTTTAGGCTTGTGAGGTTGTTACGCAACAACGCATTCCCCATGTGAAAGGTGGCGGTCATTTGTCCACCATATATGAAGTTCGAAAGTGGGGCGTCCCAAGGGAGGAGTCCCTTGGCAGCATCGATAAAATCCATGTGGTGATCGCGTCCTTCGGGTACTAGTAGCTCGGGCCTTCCGAATGCTTTGCGATTCGATTCGGGAATCAGAACGGCGCTACTATTGTGAGATCCGACCACATACATGGTTCCTTTA
>CALGUT010000178.1 GCA_937920335.1 uncultured Opitutales bacterium | reverse complement strand
TCGAATGGTTCAACTTTATTGTCCCAAGATTGTAGATAGCCGATTTTGCAATAATCGGAGAATTTGTAGTGATGCCAGCGGACGAACCAATAATTAAGGCTGCACCAGTTCCAACGGTCAGACCGCCAGCACGTCCATTAAACTTCGGAACCACCTGCAAACCCTCACTGTAATCCCCAATATTGAATTTCACAACATCTAAGGAATCTTGGCTGAATCCCAATAATTCGACTGATTCGAATAAAAATGCTCCAGATCTTAACATAAAACTGGGCGGGCGACGATCCCTCAAAACCGCATAGGTTACTTCTGGGTCAATGTGATCAGGAGAAATACCTCCAGCTTTGGTCCCTTTTAGCTGACCAATAAAAACCGCCTCACCAGGGCCAGAAATATCAAGAGATTCGAATTCCGTGTTATCGAGCGTGATGGAACCTTCGGGAGCCTCGACGACGATCTTCACTTCATCCGTCATTCGAGAACCGGAAATTTTCAAGCTAGCAGTGCCTTCGATACTAATTGGACAGCTCAGTCGCGTAGTTGGAGGAGGAGGAGGTGGCAGAGTTGGCAGAGTTGGCAGAGTTGGCAGAGTTGGCAGAGTTGGAAACTGAATCTCGTTAATTCCCTCTTTTGCAAACACCTTCGAGAGTTCATGGAACATCAAAAGATTCTCAGCGGGGTTCGTCGGACTGAGTGTGGCTCCATAGGTTCTGAAAGTTGAACCGGGGCCGTTGATCCATTTGCCTACATATTTTGCATCGGAACGCAGCTCGAACCTACTAGTGGAGCTAACGAAGGTGCCCCCAATTGAAATCTTATCATTGGCATTAGCAGCCTGAACTATTAGCAGACCTGTACTCTCTACTTCTCCGACCAATCCTCCTCGCTGCAGGGTTACGGTACCAAAGTTGAAGAAGTCTCCTTCAGCCTCGATCATCATATCAGCCGGCAGATTCACAATCACTCCTCCGTTCGATTGAACACTCGAATTTTCAACATATACCTCATCCATTAGCCCTACAGTAAATGGAACTCGCAATTCAACCACACCCCTTCCTTTGAATGTTAGCCGGCGTTTGTTTGCATCTGTTCCACCAGAGAAAATCAGGATGGCATCTGTCTGCTCACTTCCCACTTTGATCGTGCCCTCCCTAGCGGTTTCCAAGACCGTATTTGATTCCAGATTTGTGTCTTTGCTCCTCAGATCCAGCAGACCGTCCAATACTTTGACTTCAGCCATGGCTCCCTGAAACCGGGTAACTTCGTTCTCAACAAGCAAGCTTCCTTCTTCTATGGAGAGCAATGAATCAAAAAGATTGAGATCCACCGTCTTCAACTGAAATTCTCCAGCCGTCTTTTTGATTATATCTCCAGCGGCCTCAATCCCTCCGAGGGTCGATTGAATAGAGCCGGCATGTAATCGGAGCTGTGCTTCCGGTTTGATGTTAATCAACGCTTTAAATGACAAATGGGACTTTACCACCAAAGTTGAACCATCGAGTTCCAAATCAGAAATGGAAGCTTCAGCGTTAAGCTCCACCGTATTGTCGGGACCAATAAAAACTTCTTCGTTTCCACTTCCACTCCCAGGAGGTTGCGGCCATGGGTTTCCAAACGCATCCACCCAATTGCTGCGCCCATTTACAACGGTATGCCAATCTCCAGTACCCGCTCCTCCATCCCAGATGTAATTAACACCAGAGTGAATGGATAAGCCTTCCCCTACAACTGCCTGGCAAATATAATCAACTAAAATTCCTTCCTCAAGTATGCGCGCGATAAACATGAGTCTTTCCGAAGGCGTCCACCACGGCACGCCTAATCCGTCTTCACTACCACTAGCATTTCCACTCAAAGTAGGAACCTGAAGGACTCCAATACGACCGAGATTCGACCCTCCGGTCAGTTTTAAATTCTCCTGTTCAAATTCCACAGGCGCCGCTTGAAAACTTTGTGTGGCAACTAATGTAAATGTTCCTTCGTCATCCTGAGCCCATAGACCATTGGCAATAACCTTAGAACCACTTCTGATATTACCAAAAAGGGCTACACGCCCACCCTGACTTATGCTCATCTTTTGAACGCGAATATCCTTATCCTCGATTTCTAATAACTCGTTCGGGAGGATTTCGCGAAAAGGAAGATTGTTGAATGTCACGACGCGATCGATTAAACCGTTCTCTGCATCTAGTTTCCATAAAGTAGGGCTGAATGGCTCGTTGCCTATAGATCCTATCGCTACAAAATAGACATCTCCAGTTGAAGCTACGATCGGCTGAACTGAAATGGTATTATGGGGTCTATTGAAAGTGGAAAACGTAACCGTCCCTGCGTTGTTGGTTGCTATTGCAATATCTTCCGCTACGATTAACGACAAAGAATCATCCGCTTTCAATAGCCATAAAGACTACAGGTTTACATTCGATTGGCTCGGCGAAGGAATTGACGCCTCAAAGGCGATATCTCCTGTTCCATTAAAACCAAATGCGTCTTTGTTTACTTGGAGAAACTCTAAGGTACCGTCGGCTTTTAGGCCATCTATTTGGCCGTAGGAGTCTCCT
>CALGUT010000177.1 GCA_937920335.1 uncultured Opitutales bacterium | reverse complement strand
CCAGATTCTCAACCGCGAGATCCAATAAACCGGGTTCGAACGAAATCGAAGGGTCAGACTCCACACCGTAATAGCTTTCCAACTCCTCGAGGCTTTCGTCCGCCTTGATTAAAAGAACCTCGCGATTATCTTCCCACTGTTCGCCAACTGAACTTACCACGCTCGAAAGCCCCTGACTACCCCAACTATCAGTCGGCGGGTAATACCCCCCTCCATCAATCGGTTTCAACTCTGGAGTCACAAACACCGTCAATGGCCATCCACCGACCTGCTTGGCATTCCACACATAGATAGCAAACAATTCAGCCAACTGCAGATGCTCGTTCTTATCAATCAGGATTGGAAAGAAATTTTCGTTTATCTGCTCCGCAATTTCCTCGTTGCGAAACGACTCCTTAGCCATGGCAGCAGATAGTTCGTTCAGCTCATGCGATATAACAATCAACCCTGGCTTGCCACTGGATCTGAATTCATCGTGGACCTCGGAGCTCCAGGGATGCCACTGAACGGGATCCTCAATGTGCATTTTAATGAAAAGCGATTCACTTGCATCTAACGGGACAAGAGCCAGAACTCCCATGGCAATGCTCACAAAGACTTTTTTCCAAAACGAAACCCGTATCATCGAATAAGTTCCCAATATTTGCTTATTAGTCGCTGCATGCCATGAGGTTGAATAAAGATATCTTAAAGTGCAACGAGTCTACAAAGGATTGTTGCGACTTCAATTACCTTTATCCGAATATTTAATCACATTTGAATCAATCGAGTCTTTTACCAGTTGCATTGGTGAATTAACAGGGCATCTCCGTCTGTAGTTTAGGGTCTCTAGAAATATGAAAATACACTCAGCCAGCATTAGTAAACCAACCTCTCTCATCATCTCCATTCTGACTACCGCGGCATTAATCGCACAGGAACCCGGAACGAGAAATCCGCAATTTACAAGTGATGCTATCTTACTACCCGATCCTCGCGGCATTCTTGAACCTGACTGGATTGATGAGCGTCAGCGCACTCAGTTGGCAACGAAGGAACAGTTCGAGACGTTTATCGATTTTCGCTTCAAAGATGGTTTTACAAGATCTGGTATCAATTGGGTTAACCGTGTCGTCGATGATGCTGGTTACTCCTATAAAGCTGTTCACTATGACCACGGTAACGGCATGGCCGTAAATGACGTCGACGGTGACGGGCATCTGGATATCTACTTTGTTAATCAAATTGGCAGTAATGCGCTCTTCAAAAACAATGGAGATGGGACATTTGAAGACATGACAAGCGTCGCCGGCCTAGCACTCAACGACAGGGTTTCGGTCAGCGCCTCTTTCGCAGACGTGGATAATGATGGCCTCTCCGATTTATTTGTTACCTCAGTTCGGAGCGGCAATAAACTATTCAAGAATGTGGGTAACTGGGAATTTAAAGATATTACCCAAGAGAGTTAGCTCGGATACCACGGCCATTCATCGGGAGCCGTATTCTTCGACTTTGATCGCGATGGATGGCTGGATCTATTCCTCACCAATGTAGGCGAATATACATCCAACGAGCTTCGTAAAAACCGGAACGACCCTTCCGTCACCGACCGGGAATCTGGGGACTTTTTCTTTTTTAGTGGGCATGCAGATGGATTTCATGGACATCTAAAACCCTGGCGTTCGGAACGTAGCATCTTATATCGTAACAACGGCAATGGCACGTTCAGCGATGTATCCGAGCAGGTTGGACTTATCGAAATGGGATGGACGGGAGATGCATTGCCATTCGATGGCAACAACGATGGATGGCCAGACCTCTATATCACCAACATGCAAGGGCACGATGGCTACTGGGAAAACCAAAAGGGTGAATCGTTCGTCAGGAAGACCTTCTCTGTCTTCGGAAGCACTCCCTGGGGTGCCATGGGGGTTCACGCATTCGATTGGGACCAAAACGGATACTTCGATATCTACGTAACAGATATGCACTCTGATATGTCAAAAGACGTGCCTCCCATACTCAGTGAGGAGAAAAAAAAATCAGACATCCAGTTCCCAGAGCAATACCTCCGTTCGGGAGGCCGCAGCATATTCGGAAATGCTTTTTTCCAGAACAATGGTGACGGTACATTTAATGAAGTATCAGATCAAATGGGCGCCGAGAATTATTGGCCCTGGGGTCTGAGCGTCGGCGATTTAAATGCGGACGGTTATGAAGATGCCTTCGTAGTCTCAAGTATGAACTACGGATTCCGATACCACCCGAACACACTTCTAATCAACGACGGTGGCAAGTCGCTTAAGGACGCTGAATACATTCTCGGCGCAGAACCACGAGACGGAGGTCGAACGGCAATCCCATGGTTCGAGGTCGATACCGACAGTAATGAAAAGGATCACCCGGCAATACAAGAAGTGTTACACACCAACCCCGATGCTAAAAACGTTTCTGTTTGGGGAGCTTTAGGTGGAAGATCCTCGGCAATATTCGACATAGATAGTGACGGTGATCTGGACATCGTTACGAACGACTTTAACTCAGAACCTACGATTTTAGTAAGCAACCTAAGCGAAAGAAAACCGAATCTGAACTACCTAAAAGTTTCACTACGAGGAATCGCATCCAATCGAGAAGGATTTGGAGCTATCGTGAGAGTCCAAACAGGAGTCCAGGTTTGGACTCAACTCTTCAACGGCAAAAGCGGTTACCTTTCACAATCCAGTTTTCCGCTTTATTTCGGCCTTGGCCCCATCCAGACGGTCGATTCAATTTCGATCGAGTGGCCATCCGGAAAGAAACAAACCATAAACGGACCCATTACCTCCAATCAACTAATCAAAATCGAGGAGGAACCCGGCGCACCAACTCTTGAGCGTGCCATTCACAACACTCCCGCAAAACCGAACGGACACAATCACGGTCACTAGTACCGGTTTCAATGTTGGTCATTTAAATAGCCAGAGCTATAATCCGGCACCCCTATCATACCATTGGGCACTTTTCTTTCCAAAGAAATATTCATCAAGGTGTTTCATAAGTTGCCTTATATATTCTGCGAATAAAATAGGCTCTGTACATTCGGAGCTACCCTTCCGAATATTACAGGAAACTATCGCAACCAAAGGAAAAGTGTTAAATTTATTTAAAACTACCCGAGTCGGTCCGCTTCCCTTTGGGTTTCAATCAGGACTTGGTTTTCTTCGAGATCTCCTTTTGGATAACTCGTTAATTCCTAGCGATGGCCCTTAACTTCAGGACCTCCTGTAAAGACCGACTCTAAAAGTCGAAACGGCGATGACAGCCAGTAACTACTCAAATAAAAGGTCCCGAACATTCGCAAAACTTCACGTTCTTGCCGGGTCTATGTTGATAGTACTCCCTGCCTCAGTGGGCGCCCTACTGATAGTCCTTTTTACACAGATCGATAGAAACTTCGCAATCGTACTCGTCATCGCAGCCTGCTGTATAGCCTTGCTGACAGGTGTTTATCTCGTAATGAAACTTCGGGGAGAACTGGAATATAAACTGGAAGAATTGGAATCCGCTCAGGAAAAGTTGATCATCCAGGATTCCGCATTACGAGAAAACGAAGCAAGTCTCCGCACCATCGTCGAAGGCGCTCAGGATCATGTGATCATTAGCTTCGATGACACTGGAAAAATCCTAAAATGGAGTGGCGCCGCCAAACGATTACTCGGGTACCTCCCCAAAGAAACTATCGAATTGCGCTATCAAGATTTGTTCTCGGACGAAGACCGGGAAGCAGGAAACGACCAACAACTGCTACAACAGGCCCTATCGAAAGGTCGTGCGGAGTTTGATGGATGGCGCGTTGGGAAAGATGGAAGAAAGTTTTGGGCCGATATCACTGTATCTCGGCTAGAAAAACTTCCTGGATCGCAAACCGGGGGATATGTCGAAATCGCTCGGGATATAACTCCACGCAAAGCCGCAGAAGAAGCACTCGTGCTAGCGCGCAACAATGCTGAGGCATCCAACCGCGCCAAAACAGAATTTATGGGTAACATGAGTCATGAGATACGGACTCCAATGAATGGAATCATAGGTATGACAAGCCTACTTCTAGAAGAACCGTTGACTGACGAACAACAGGACCTCGCAGAAACCATCAAAACCAGCGGCGAATCATTGCTAACCATAATCGACGACATTTTGGATATTTCACGCATTGAGGCCGGTCAACTGGAGATCATATTACGTCCCGTCAATCTGATTGAGTTGGTTGAACTGACAGTAGAATCTTTCGGGCTTAGCTGCCATGAGAAAAGCCTCAGCTTGGATGTCTATGTCGACAAAGCAGTACCATCCCTTATCGAAACCGATCCAAGTAGGTTAAGACAAATCCTCAGCAATCTGATAGGAAATGCAATCAAGTTTACTAACTCAGGAGGTATAACCATAGAAGTACTCTACGAGCCTCCAACAAAGGAAATCCTGATCCATGCAAAGGACACTGGTATTGGAATCTCGGAGAGCAATTTTGCAAACCTGTTTACGCCATTTTTCCAGGCGGAATCAACGAACTCAAGACGCTACTCAGGAACGGGTCTGGGACTCTCCATATCGCAAAAGATCGCCCATCTACTAAACTCAGATATCACAGTTGAAAGCACACTTGCTCAAGGCTCGACATTCACGCTAAAGATGAAAGATCACCGACCGTCAGAAGAACATATGTTCTCAGAATTTGATGGCAAACGCATACTCATTGTAGCAGATGAAACGAGTGCATCCACGGTGCTGCAAAAGCAGCTCGAAAACTGGAAGGCAACCGTGGAGCTACGGACTCCAAATTTCGAATTAATAGATTCCGCTGAGTTTAGCATGATCATCTTGGACAACACCTCAAGCGAGCTGGGAATCTATGACAAATTTTTGTCGGAGCCCAAAGACACAACTCCACCTGTCCTCGTATTCCTGCCTCATCATCAAAAGCCCCAAGTTTCTCACGGCCAAAATACTCGAGTTATAAATAAACCAATTCACCCATCTGAGTTAAACACTATCCTCAAAGGTATTTTTCATGTTCCGCCTGAAAGCCCAATACAGTCATCTGGTAGCATGCGTTCTCACAAGGAATTGGATCCCGACTTCTCTAGTAAATACCCACACACAATCCTGATAGTAGAGGATGATTCCATCAATGCTAAGGTACTACAGACCATTTTCAAAAAGCTGGGGTATCAGGCCGACGTAGCAGACAATG
>CALGUT010000176.1 GCA_937920335.1 uncultured Opitutales bacterium | reverse complement strand
TGCATAACGGATAAGGTCGAAAACAGCGTATTGTTGTCGATCACCGTCCAACCAGTTTCCAGAATGCCAGCCACGCGCAGTTCACGTGGTAGCATGACTTCTTCTTGCTTGAATTTCTCTATAATCAGCGGTGACACCACTTCCAGCATGTCCCCACGATAAGCCCCTATCTTGCGGGCCAACCCAGAGCTGATGATTATCGAATCATCGTCCAGGTCATCGATCGTACCTGACGTCAGAAATTGTTCGAACGGAATGACCTCGGCTTCCAGATTCACATCGATACCACGAATGGCCGGGAACACAGGAATATTTCTATTTTGCACCATCACGAATCCATAGGCGTAAGGCGCGACCGCTTGAACGACTTTTTCTCCTTCGTATTCGGTTTGGAGAACCGATTCCATAACGCCGTCATAATCATAAATAACCGATCCAGCTTCCACACGGATGTCACCCGAGGTTTCAACAATCTTGTCGCGGATCTCTTTTTGAAACCCGTTCATGACCGTAAGCACGACCACCAGCACGCAAACCCCAAGGCTTACCCCTAAAACAGATAGAACCAGGTAGAACGATGCAAAGCGCCCGGATGGGAACAGTTGTTTTACGGCTAAATAAAGATACCAAGGCATGAGCTAGAAGTTAGGAGCTAGAATTTAGAAAGCTAGCATTAAACGAACATCCACTTAACCTCCGGCACACCTGACGCCACATGGTGATGTTATCTTATTGACCGCCCTTTAATCGACTATTCACCACTCACCTCTTCGGATTCCACTTGCTGAACCTTGGACGGTCTCAACGCGGGGAAAAGTATCGTGTCGCGAATATTAGCAGCGCCAGTCAGCAGAATAATGAGGCGATCAATACCGACTCCCATACCACCTGCGGGCGGCATTCCCTGTTCCATGGCTGTCAAAAACTCCGTGTCGAGATCCTGCGTCTCTTCACCCACCTGGGCTTCGAACATCTCTTTCTGGATAAACGGATCATTTTGCTCAGAGTAAGCCGGAGCAATCTCCTGTCCATTGATACAGAGTTCAAAGACATCGAGAACACCCGAGTCTTCCTGATTGATTTTCGCCAGAGGACACAACTCCTTAGGAATATGAGTCACAAAGGTTGGCTGGATCAAGGTCGGCTCAATTAGTTTCTCAAAGACATTATTGGTCACTTCGTAGTCTTCGAGCTCAGGATTTACTTGAATTCCCAACTCTTTGGTAGCGGCCAGTTTTTCCTCAGTGGATTTGCTAAACCAATCGGCATCCTTGGTAGCTTCGAGTATCAGATCTTTGTATGATAATTCACGCCATTCACCACCCAGTTCGATCTCCACGCCTTCGGAATTTGTAATTTTGGTGGTACCCAAAACATCGTTACAGATAGTTTGGACCATTCCGTGAATCAAGTTCATCATGCCACGGAAGTCACTGTAGGCCTGATACACCTCCAACATGGTAAACTCTGGATTGTGGCGGCGGGAGAGGCCTTCATTGCGGAATACGCGTCCGATTTCGAACACTCGATCAAAGCCGCCCACCAACAACCGCTTTAGATGAAGCTCTAACGCAATGCGTAAATAGAAGTCGCAATCGAGAGCATTGAAATGCGTTACGAAAGGACGGGCCGCTGCTCCACCTGCGATGTGATGGAGGGTCGAGGTTTCCACTTCCATAAAATCCTGGGCTTCGAGGTACCGACGAATGCAAGAAATGATCGCACTGCGCTTTTTGAAACGCTCACGACTCTCTTCATTCACAATCAGATCGAGGTGACGGTTACGGTAGATGGTATCGCTATCGGACAGTCCGTGCCACTTTTCAGGCAGCGGGCGCATCGACTTTGATACAATCGCATAATCTGTTACCCGAACGGTGATCTCGCCAGTCTTGGTGACAAACAAAGGTCCTGAGACGCCGATGATGTCGCCAATGTCGTGCTTACGGAGCTTGAAATATTTTTCCTCACCGAGCTCGTCGCGTTTGGCGTAGATCTGGATCTTCCCATCACGGTCGAGAAGCTTGGCGAACATGGCCTTCCCCATTACGTTGAGGTTTGTAATCCGACCCGCGATTGAAACCTCAGCCTGAGCAACTTCTTCACCCTCTTCTTCAGGTTTATACAATGCCTTCGCCGTAGTAGAGGTATGGGCTTGATCCCAATTCTGACGAAAGGGATCGATCCCCTCCTCACGCAACTTATTCAACTTTGCCAAACGAACGGCAAAGAGATCGTGGGAATTGTCCGAAGTATTATTGCTCATGGTCGTGGTAAAAAACGCGCAACCATGAACAGCGCTCCGAGAAAGCGCAACGGAAAATCTGGAAGGTTCTAAGGCACTTAGCAGCCTAAAGCTAGGCAGCCGTTGGAGCTTTCAAATCGTCGTAGAAATTACCAAGGCTCGTAGCAAAGTAAGGAGCCACCCAAAGCATTCCGATGAATAATGTAAATACGGTCAGCAGCGCCCAGCCATAAAATACCAAAAACATCATAAACAACTTTTTCTTATGCCCCTTGGTGATCTCCATACTTTCCTTCAGCGCATTCACTGCTCCCAACTCCGGATTATCCACAGCAACGTAGAACGACATAGAAAACATGAGATAAATGATGAACGATCCGATCAGAATCCCAATGACCATAATCACCAGTCCAATCCAAAACAAGGGATTTGCTTCCACAGAACCCCCGGAACTCATGCCGCTGAGGCCCCCATGATGATCCCACCAGGAATCGCTGCCACCAACGTGACTACAATCGAAATCAGATAAAGTAATACGTATAAGAGAAACCCTAAAAGAAAGTTAGAGAACCCATTAAAAAGTTGACCGAACTCCGGATCTGCATTCCTAGAGCGCCTAAGAAAATATTCAACGACTCCGAGTATCAGTGGCCCGCTGCAGGCTATCATCACGAAAAAACCCAGTATAGGAATAAGACTACCGGCCATCATAAGCAAGTAAGCCACAATGACCACTCCGATGGCAGGTCCCCAGTTGCCTTTGAGTGACGCGAGCGCCGCAGCTCTTAGGTCCGGATGGGAGTCTGTCCTCCGGTGCCTCCCTTAAATCCAGGAATGGCTGATGCCCCTGAGGCCGCCGCCACGGGCTCGGCAGTTTCCACCGGCGCTCCCCCTTCGGTCGGCTGCGGCTCCGAGAAAACGGATCCGTATGAAACCCAGTCATCAAGACCCTCCCGCCAGACTAAGTCATTCGCGGTAATCTCGCCAGATGCATAGAGTTGTTTGAGGTCGCCTTCGGAAATTGGCCCCAGTTGTTGGCCATCTATAGCGTAATGCCAGTTCATAATTAAGAGAGTTTGAAATTTAGATGAGAGAGTTAAATCGCCGAAAAACCGACTCTAAATATCTTCCATCTAGCCACTGAGTGTGCAAGCTGTAAATCTGACGCTTCAGTATAAAAAAGCATCCAATTCGCGGATACAACGGTGTGTTTATTTGGCCTCAATCCAAAAAAGCTCTAAAAAGACTTGTGTGTTATGTGCGAGATCCTTTTTCATACACCTTCGTTTGGCGAATCTTCCCGCCAAGCGCGAGTCCGCACCCGCAATTTTCTGAGAGTCCTATAATGTACCGTCTTGTCATCTTCTTGCTGCTATTTGGCATCTGGATTATATTTTCTGGTCAGTTTGATTATTTTCACCTCTCTCTAGGACTCATTTCTTGCGGTATCATTACAGCGATTTCTTCGAGTTTTTTCTTCTCTAACCGCAGCAAGAGCTTCGGAACACGACTGGGAGAGCTGATGCGTCTTCCTGGCTACTCCTTTTGGTTACTCTGGCAAATTATACTTTCCAACGTCCACATTCTTAAGATGGCGCTTACTCCGGGAGAGATCAAAGAACTCGACCCCAGCCTGGTTCGGATCAAAACGAATCTGAAAACCGATTTTGGGAAATACGCCCTCGCAAATTCGATTACGCTTACCCCCGGAACCATCACCATCGAAATTGATGGCGACGAAATGCTGATCCACTCGATCAGCAAGCACACTGCCAAAGGGGTTAAAGACGACACGATGGAGCGCAAAGTCGCCCGCGTGTTTGAGGGAGGAGGTCAATAGAAGATGGAAAACTTTATCGCCTATGCAGGGGTAGCGATTCTGGCGTTGATGTTACCGATCATGTATCGGATTATCGCAGGCCCGACAGCGATCGACCGAATCGTCGCGGTAAATGTCATTGGAACGAAGACCGCTGTGCTCCTGATTATCATCGGGATGATCTTTGAACGTGTGGAGATGTTTGTAGACTTCGCTCTCACCTATGCGCTACTTAATTTCATCGGATCTATAGCCGCAGCCCGGTTCTTAAACCGGGTCAACCCCACAAAATCTTTCACAGCCATGGAGGCAGAGGAGTCGAAAGAATGATTATCGATACCATCAGCATCTGTCTCATCTGCATCGGCATTGTATTCTTTATTGGTGGAGCAGTTGGTATTTTGCGTTTCCCAGACTTCTATACCCGTATGCACGCTGCCGGCAAAGGCGATACCTGCTCGATGTTTCTGATTCTGCTGGGATTGGGTTTGTATCAACTCCATGAACCGACTCTGGCCAATTTCCTGGTTTTCGGGAAAATCATGTTCATCACCATCTTCATCATGGTAACGAGTCCAACCAGCACCCACGCATTAATAAAAGCTGGTTTTGAAGAAGGTATCAAGATGTGGACCCGCAACGGTGAAAAGAAAGGAAACGTCAAGTGATCTGGATTTTTGACATGATCATCCTGATCTTTTTGATCCTCACGGCGTTTATTTCACTCCGGGTTAAGGATCTCCTGAGTGCAGCGATGATCTTTGGTGTCTATAGCCTTCTCATGTGTCTACTATGGGCAGGCATGGGTGCTGTTGACGTGGCTTTCACTGAAGCTGCTGTTGGCGCCGGAGTCAGTGCCGTATTCTTGATTTCAACTATTTTGCGAACTTCAAGGAGGTCTTCAGATTGAAATTCCTAGGATTACTCACCGTATTAATAACTGGATTTCTGCTCATCCAAGCCGAACGGGATTTTCCTGATTGGGGAGATGTTAACTCTCCTGCCAGCAGTTATAAACTGTCTCAGCACTACATCACGCAGACCTTTGCTGAAACGAGCGTCCCCAACATGGTAACTGCCGTGCTAGCTGACTACCGTGGCTATGACACGATGTTCGAGACCGTTGTAATTTTTACGGCTGGCATCGCCATCATTGGAATCCTCCGGGTATTCGGTTCCAATATTAAACCCGACCACCCAGAAGTGGTGTTAACGAAAAAGAAACCAGACCTAATCGTTGAGACCACCTGCCGTTTATTGATTCCGATCATTCAGCTCTTTGCACTCTACGTGGTTGCTCATGGTCACCACAGTCCGGGCGGCGGATTCCAGGGAGGTGTAATCTTTGGAGCGAGCTTTATCCTGTTGGCTTTGGCGCGCGATTTGCAATACGCTCAGCAGTGGGTACCTGAAAACCGAATACTCAATCTGGCCGGAATCGGAATATTCATCTACGCTGGCTTTGGTGTAGCTTCCTTATTACTGGGAGGAAACTTTCTCGATTACGGAGTCCTCACTGCAATCATACCCGGTGATGTGAAGGACGCACACTCGCACAGCATGCTCGGTGTTGAAATCGGTGTCGCATTCACAGTAACGGCCATCATGTTTTCTATTTATTCAAGCCTTTCCTCGAACGGACACATGAAGGAGGGCATTTAGACGATGGTAGCCATTGAAGCATTAGCAGATAAATTTAATTACTGGGTCTACATCGTCATCATGATGATCGGGCTCTATGCCATGGTTTCAAAAAACAACCTGATCAAAAAGCTGATCGGGATGTCTGTTTTTCAAACCGCCATCATTCTCTTTTACGTATCCATAGGCTACAAGGACGAGGCAACCATCCCGATCCTGTATCATGACCAAGTTCATGGAGCTCATCATGCCGAAGAAGGCGACCACTCAGACGAGGGAGCTCACCACGACGAAACGCATGCGATGGAGGCGATCGCCAAAGAAGCGACGCATCACGGCAATGACCATGCTGTCGATGCTGACCACGCCGAAGTAGATGAACATGAAGCAGATCACGTAATCGATGCCCACGTAATGCACAATGAGTCTGACCACGCATTTGAAGCGGGGCACGGCGGACTCGACATCGATCCCAACCAATTTGAAAATCCACTTGTTCACGTATTGATGCTGACTGCAATTGTTGTCGGCGTGGCAACCCTCGGAGTGGGGCTTGCCATTACGCAAAAGCTTTACGGTGAATTTGGGACGATTGAGGAGCACGAAATCATAGAACAGTTGAGGACCGGAAATGACTGAGCAGGCTCCTATACTCATATTACTATTCCCTTTCCTGACTGCCATATTCGTGGCACTGCTCGGGGCGAAGGTCCCCGCAGCTAGCTGGCCATTGACCATCGCCAGCCTCGGAGCATCGATATGCGCCACGCTCACGACATTGATACAAGTTCTGGAAAACGGCACCATTCGTTATTACGTCGGTGGCTGGGCGCCCCCATTTGGAATCGAATTGAGAATCGACGGACTCAACGCTCTGGTGGCCGTAACCGTTGCCACAGTCGCGTTTCTCGGCGCCATCTACTCTAAAGATCGTGTAGAATCTGAAACTGAGAACAAAGGTCCTCAGTATTACGCGCTTTACCTACTCCTTGCCGCTGGTCTGCTCGGAATCGTTATCACTGGAGATGCATTCAATCTGTATGTGTTGCTAGAAATTGCGGCGCTGACGAGTTACGCACTCCTTGCCATGGGTAATAAGCGCGCAACCTTGGCGGCGTTTAAATACCTGATTATGGGAACGATCGGGGCCTCCTTCTATCTCTTGGGAGTCGGTTATTTATACATTAAGACCGGTTCCTTGAATATGGTAGATATTCAAGAGCAGCTTATCGCCAACGGGCTCCAGGATTCTTCAACAGTGCAAGTAGCATTCATCATGATTACAGTTGGCCTGTGGGTGAAGATGGCGTTCTTTCCCCTCCACGCTTGGTTACCTAATTCCTATGCATTTGGCCCGACGACTAGTAGCAGTATCATGGCTCCTTTGGTAACCAAAGTGATGATTTACGTTATGGTAAGAATGGTGCTAACGGTCTTCGGCCCCGTGTACGCATTTGAGGTTCTTGATTGGGGTAACATCGTTGTCTGGCTAGCTGTCATCGCCATACTCGCTGGCTCGATTGGCGCTCTCGCCCAAAAGGATCTGCGCAAAATGCTTACTTTCCTGATCATCGCAGAAGTCGGCTACATGGTCGGCGGCGTTTGGCTAGTCGATGAAACCGGTATGACAGGTGCGATTTATCACATCATAAGTGACGCCTTCATGACCCTATGTGTATTTCTGTTCGCCGGAATCGTTTTTGCAAAAACGGGTGCTCGGGATATATACGCAGTTGACGGACTTTTTAAGAAAATGCCGATCACCATGATCGGATTCATCGTAGGAGCATTCTCCTTGATCGGAATTCCGCCTACGGCTGGCTTCTTCAGTAAGTGGTATTTGATTCAAGGCGGAATCAACTCCGGAAACTGGGAGTACGTCATCGCCCTGCTGATCTCTAGCTTGGTCAACGCAGTCCTATTTTTCCGCATCATTGAGATCGCCTACTTCGGTAAGAAACCCGCTGAAGGCCACATTCATCATCACGGTGACGATCACACCAAGATCTCTGAGGCTCCAATTACCCAGCTAATCCCACTCTTGGGAACCGCGGCCATCATTTTGCTCATCGGAATCTTTAACAAAGACCTGGTTGCAGTGATTCAGGACTTCCTCGAACCTTTTAACCTGGTAGCCGGTATCCGCTAGTATGAATCCTGCAATTACCAGCAGCACTCCCCTACTCGCCTGTCTGGCCTCTCTGGCAGCAGTGCTCCCGATTCTATTATTGAGAAAGTCCCCAAATCTGCGGGAAAGCGCCACTTTTGTAGCGGGGTTCATTAAGTTCGGGTTAGTGGTTTCGATGCTACCAACAATCTTGGGTGGAACACAGATCGAATACACCCTTTGGCAAATCCTTCCAAATCTATCGATCGCCTTCCGCGTGGATGGATTAGGGATGCTGTTTGGGTTGGTTGCATCCAGCCTCTGGATATTAACCTCACTTTATACGATTGGCTACATGCGTGGCCTCAAAGAGCATTCACAAACCCGCTTTGTCGCATTCTTTGCAGTATCCCTTTCAGCGACGATCGGCGTGGCGTTTTCTGCCAATCTCTTTACCCTTTATCTCTTTTACGAGATGCTGTCCCTGGCCACTTACCCATTAGTAACTCACCACCAGGACAAGGAAGCAAGAACCGGCGGACGCACCTATCTTTCTTACCTTCTTTCTACATCCATAGGATTTGTGCTTCCAGCAATGATCTTTGTATTCCTGAAGACAGGAAGCAGTATGGAGTTCGCTGAAGGAGGGTTCCTTGCTGGTCATGTCAGTGGAAAGGAAGCGCTCATACTACTTCTCCTGTTCACCTTCGGTTTTGCGAAGTCTGGACTCATGCCATTTCACTCCTGGCTACCCGCTGCTATGGTTGCTCCAACCCCGGTCAGCGCACTCTTACACGCAGTGGCTGTCGTAAAAGTCGGTGTGTTCTGCGTGATTCGCGTTTTCACCGGAGTCTTCGGTTTGGAGTTCCTCAAAACCATGGATATCGCTACGATCATTGCATGGGCAGCGGCATTCACGATTGTGGTCTCTTCGCTGATCGCTCTAACCCAAGATAATCTAAAACGCCGCTTGGCGTTCTCAACCATTGGTCAGCTTTCCTACATCATTCTTGGAGTCGCACTGCTCAGTGATCGAGCCGTCATAGGATCCATGGCCCACATCGCCATGCACGCGGTAGGAAAAATCACGCTCTTCATGTGTGCGGGAGCCATTTTTGTAGCTTCCGGCAAAAAATACATCAGTCAAATGGATGGTCTCGGCAAAAAAATGCCGATCACCTTTGCTGCATTCACGATCGGATCCCTGAGTGTAATCGGACTACCTCCCACGGGTGGACTGATTAGTAAGTTTTATTTGGTAACCGGTGCCATGGACGCTGGCCAAACCGCTCTATTAATTGTGTTTTTGGTAAGCACTATGCTCAACGCAGCCTATCTGCTTCCCATTGGTTACCGCGCATTTTTCCCAAAAGACCCAGAGCTAGCTCGCCAACCGTTTTCCTGGAAAAACACAGAAGAGGCCTCCCTCCCTTGCGTGTTGCCGCTCTGCATCACCGCCGGCCTCGCACTTGTTTTGTTTATAAAACCACAATTTCTACTAAACCTTGCCGGCCTAATGGTCGGCCACGGCGGATAATTTGAACGATGAGTAATCCAAAAAAAGAATTCGATTGGTTTGATCATCCCTCTTCGAGGAGGCTCCTCTGGTGGTTACTGTGGATCCTTTGTGGGCTGTCGATCATTGCGGAGTTTTTTATTCACCGCCACCCGCACTTTTCCATCGATGGTTTCTTTGGATTTTACGCAGTGATAGGATTTGTAGGCTGCGCAATCATGATTCTAGCAGCGAAGGGACTGGGTATTTGGTTAAAGCGCAAAGACAATTACTACGGCGAACCTGAAGAAACTCAACTACCGGAGGACATCGATGGGGATCTTCGATAATTTACCACCGGCAGTCCTGCTTTTCGTAGGTGCTTGTATCGTTCCCCTGCTCAAAGGGAAGGTTCGAAACACCTTCTTGATTCTAGTGCCGGTTGCCGTGTTCTTCTACATCATGAAACTCCCGATCGGGGACGGACTCTCATTTTCGTTCCTACCTAGTTTCGGAGAGATAGAACCACTGAGAGTTGATAAGCTAAGCAAGGCTTTCGGATACATTTTTACGATTAACGCGGCCGTCGCGATGCTCTTCGCCTTTTACGTTAAGAAGGCTTTTCAGAATACTTGGGCGCTCGTCTATATCGGATCTGCCCTCGGAGTAATCTTCGCGGGTGACCTGATAACTCTCTACATCAACTGGGAAATCATGGCAGTGAGCTCGACCTTTGTCATTCTGGCCAGGGATACAGAGAAAGCTAAAGGTGCCGCCTTCCGATACGTTCTGGTTCACATCTTCGGAGGACTGCTGCTTTTAGCTGGCATCGTCATGAATATCTCGGCTGGCAATGGCATTGCGTTCGACGGGTTTGCGTATGCAGATGCAAACATCGCGACCACTTTGATACTTTTAGGGTTTCTGGTGAATGCTGCGGCACCTGGTGTTTCTGCCTGGTTATCTGACTCCTATCCGGAGGCCAGCGTAACGGGCGGTCTTATTCTTAGTGCCTACACCACCAAAACTGCTGTTTATGTCTTGCTCAGGGGATTTTCAGGTTGGGAACCACTCATTTGGGTTGGCTGCGCCATGACAGTCTTCGGAATCATTTACGCACTATTGGAGAACGATATGCGTCGAATCCTGGCTTATTCGATCATCAACCAGGTTGGCTTTATGGTCTGCGCCGCTGGAATCGGAACACAGATGGCGATCAGTGGAGCCACGGCCCACGCCTTTTGTCATATCATCTACAAGTCCCTGTTATGGATGTCAGCCGGAGCTGTCCTTTATAGAACTGGTAAGAGTAAGTGCACTGAATTAGGTGGTTTGTACAAAACTATGCCGCTGACCTTGATCTTTGGGACTATAGGAGCCTTAGCTATTTCCGCGGTACCATTCACCAGCGGGTTTACGAGTAAGACGATTATTATCGCAGCCACCGAACATGAGCACTTGCTGTGGCCATGGCTAATTTTAGAACTGGCATCTGCGGGTGTGTTCTTACACGCAGGCATAAAATTTCCGTACTTTGTATTCTTTAATGTCGATCGAGGGCTTCGTCCGAAAGAAGCCCCCAAGACCATGCTTGTGGCCATGGGAATTCTTGCGTTCCTCTGTATCTACATGGGTGTAAGAACAGAAGAGCTCTATAGCATATTACCTTACGCGGTGGATTACGAGGCTTACACCGTTCCCCACATAGTAACTCAGTCACAACTACTGATGCTATCGGCCTTGGTATTCTTCCTCTTTCTCCCAATGCTCAAACGGACGGCGACCATCAGTCTCGATACCGATTGGTTCTACCGTAAAGGCGGCAAGCTTTTCTACAAGCTGATGGACTCTAGCTTGAACGGCATAAATGCGGCTGTTCATAAATCCTTTATAGGGGGAATGGTTGCGTCGATCATTCGTATGGCTTCCGAAGGGCCTGCTAAAATCCTTATCCTCGTGATGACCCCTTATTGGGCCGTAAAGGGTATTGACGCCAGTCAACAAAAGGAACTCAGGAACGAAATACGAACCAGCGTTGAAACCGGAGCCTTTCCGATCGGTATCACTGCGTGGTTGTCGGTTCTCGTATTAGCGATTTTGTTCTTTTTCTAAACAGCCGATCAATTTCCTTCGCTGACCCATAATGCGAAAGACGCTTGCGATTTCTTTCGAACTCCTTGCCTTAGTGGCTCCTAATGAAACCGATCGACCCGGAACAGATTGTCCGACCTTTTCTGATAGAAGACTGGGGCAGCACCGAATACGGAACAGCTTTCGAAAAACAGAAGGCCTACGTAGCAGATAGACTTGCCGGTGCAAGAAAAGATACACTGATCTTCACCGAGCATGAGCCCGTCTACACAATGGGACTTCGAAAGGGGGCAGAATTGAATTTGGTATGGGATGAAAATACCTTATCCGAAAAAGGTATCGCACTTTACAAATCCAACCGCGGCGGCGATATAACCTATCATGGCCCAGGACAACTAACTACCTATGCAATCGTGAACCTTGATAAGCTCCGTGACCTGCATGCATATCTGCGCCTGATGGAAGACCTGCTGATCAAGATCGTCTGTCAATTCGGACTTAAAGCCGATCGACGAGAAGGAAAGACCGGTATTTGGATAGAAAAGCGGAAAATCGCTGCAATCGGAGTGGCAGTAAGATCATGGGTCACCTACCATGGGTTCGCTCTCAACGTGAATAATGACCTGGAAGCATTTTCGGGAATTGTACCCTGCGGGATCGTCGATGGAACCGTAACCTCCTTACGAAAAGAACTTGGTTTTCCCGTTGAAATGGAAGAAGTGAAAGGCGTAGTGTGCCAAGCTTTTCTGGAAACCTTTAATGACATTCTGAATTGATCCCATGTTGAAGAAACCAAAATGGTTGAAAGCCAAGCTCCCATCCGGACCGGAGTATCATGCGGTTAATGAGCTCGTTGAAACCAACAAGCTGCATACAGTCTGCAAGAGTGCTCAGTGTCCCAACATGGGCGAGTGCTGGACACGTGGAACTGCGACGCTGATGATTTTGGGGAATGTCTGCACCCGTTCTTGCGGTTTTTGCGCGATTCAAACTGGCAGGCCTCCTGAGCTTGATCTGGGCGAACCCGCACGGGTTGCCGATGCGGTGGCAAAAATGGGGTTGAAACACGCGGTTATTACATCCGTTGCCAGAGATGACCTAAAAGATGGAGGTGCCTCTGTCTGGGCCGCAACCATTCGCGCCATTCGTCACAGAAACCCCAATACGGCTGTTGAGGTACTCATTCCAGATTTCAAAGGAATAAATGAGCACCTCGATATCGTACTCGAAGCCAAGCCAGATATTCTAAACCACAATGTGGAAACGGTGGAGCGTCTGCAACGCCCAGTACGCAAGACAGCCAGCTATCAACAATCTCTCAACGTACTTAGACACGCAAAATCACGAGGATTCACAACCAAATCGGGAATCATGCTGGGATTGGGAGAAACCGTTGAAGAAATCGAAGCCTGTCTGCGCGATATGCGGAAGGCTCAGATCGATATTGTCACCATCGGGCAATACCTCCAACCGACCCCAAAGCATTTGCCGTTGGAGCGCTGGGTCACTCCCGATGAATTTGAGCATTGGAAGACATTCGGGTTGGAGATCGGATTCGGAGTCATTGAGTCTGCTCCCCTTGTTCGCAGCTCATACCATGCAGAAGAGCAATCGGACCGCTACGCCCCTCGAGACGCATCTGCTAAGTCCGCATAGCTCGGAATTCCAGAAAGATTCTGTATTGATCTTTGGTTATTTGGACGTAGATCTAAACCATGGTAACCAAGAAAGGCATAGTAGAAAACTGGCTACCTCGATACACGGGCGTCCCTCTCGAGGGTTTTGGAGAATATATACTCCTGACCAATTTCGACGACTATTTAAACAAATTCGCCCGATGGAACCGAGTTAAAGTTTTGGGCAAAGGGAAACCAATGCCAACCGCCACAGCAGATAACATAACCATGATCAACTTTGGCATGGGGAGCGCCAATGCCGCGTCAGTTATGGACCTCCTAACCGCCATTAACCCAAAAGGAGTCCTCTTCTTGGGAAAATGCGGAAGCCTGAAGAGTGATATGCCAATTGGTTCGTTTTTGTTGCCCATTGCAGCTATCCGCGGCGAAGGGACCTCCAATGATTACTTCCCACCTGAGGTCCCTGCCCTACCCGCTTTTGAACTACAACGAGCGACCTCAGAAGCCATCCGTGATCATAATCAAGATTACTATACGGGCGTAGCCTACACCACTAACCGTCGCGTCTGGGAACATGATGATAAGTTCAAAAACTACCTGACTCGCATCCGCTGTAATGCCATAGAAATGGAAACAGCAACCATCTTCTCTGTAGGCTTCCGCAATAGAATTCCAACCGGCGCTCTTCTACTTGTTTCCGATGAACCCATGGTCCCAGAAGGTATAAAAACAGAAGAAAGTGATGCTATGGTGAATCAGAATTTTACCAGCACACACGTTAAGATTGGGATTGAAGCCCTCAAACAATTGTCCGAAAGCAAGGCTTCACTGAAACACCTCGTCTTCTGAGGCAACCAATCCGGTCGACCTAACGATTCTTGACGTAACTTCGACGAGACTGTTGGAGGCTGACCTGTCGATTCCTCGTCTGCTTAACGACGTTAGAAAGCGTTGAACTTCCAAACAGGAACGATTGTAGCCACACAATAGCGAAGCCCCCCAGAAGGTAGAGCGTCGCCGAAATGGGCGGAACCCACCCCACAGATGCGGCGGCACTGGTAAGAACAAACGCGCCGCAAAAAAGCCACTGATTACGTTTAGATAAGCGGACGATACGCCGACAATAGGAAATCGCTGAAATCACCGAAGACACCTGGTCAGACTTCAGTACCGCATCTGCTGAACCCAAAACAGAATCCGGAGCATGACGCATCCCAACAGAAACGTCCGCCTCCGACATCGCACGATAATCATTTAAGCCATCTCCGAAATATAGGACTCCCTTGGAAGTCTTTTTAGCTTTGGCAACTTCGTCCTGTTTTTGGAAGGCACTAAGCCCTTGAGCCAATTTGAGCCCATCGAAACGAGAATAATTAAAATCCGAATCCCCCGTCAGGACCCCAGCTTCCACACCCAAATACTCCAATTGAGCGAAGAATGGCTGCGGAGATACATTCCAGTGTTCTTTAATTTTTGCGATCGCACAGAGTCGATTGTCCAAACTAATCCAGATACGCTGACCGTCGCTCAAGTCATGTTCTTCCAAAATAGCTGACAACCGTGATTGTCCTCCCTTCCAAAGCACAAAATCAGCCTCCCCTATACGCAATTTTAACCGTCGGCCGTGACCATCCGTCAACGAGACTTCAACACCTTGCCCAGAAAATACCTCACAGCTAAGATCCTCACGCACAGGTTCACCCTGAATAAGCGATTCGACTGTGGACAGCGGATTAACCAGCGGATGGTGAACCAAGCGACTTGTCTGGCTAACGATCGACATGATCCAGTCTTCACGGTCTTGAAACACTGGCATCACAAAGAAACGTTCCAAGCCGAGCTCTTCTTTGGAAATAACCCCCGTTTTGCCGAAGAAAGCTTTATCGGCTTCAGCGACTTTGCTTACGAAATCAGGGCTCTTGGCATACAGGCCGCGTTTTCCAAGGTGAACTAACCCTGTCCATTGGTGAACAGGAGTTCCTGAAACCCAAGTCAAGGTTGCCCCCATCATCAAACTCGTGGCCAAGATAACTAACGCCCCCGAAAACCCGACAGTCATCATAGAAACGCCCGCACAGAGGAACGCTATGGAAAATACCAATAGGCTAAATACTGTTTGGTTTAACTGAACATTGCCCTGATCTCTTTCTGAAGACAGCAGCGGATGCTCTAACGCTTGCAGCTTCCTTGGGACATACGGCGATAGAGCCTTAATCGTAAAGACACCGTCCTCAGACCTACTCCCTGCCAAGATCGGATCACCCGTTTGCTTAAGCTTGGGGAACGTCGACCCATTAAGAGAAGCTTCTGAAACAAAACCGATTCCGGACAAAACAACCCCGTCGACAGGGATCAACTGGGAGGTGGAAACCTTAATCTCATCTCCAACGACCACGTCCAGCAATGGCACCCGCGTCACGGAGCCATTTGGCTCCACCCGATAGCATCGCTCGACTCGATTAAACAAAACAGGCAAGCAGGCATTGATGATTCTTTTTTTGCGAGACAACCAATAACGACTCAGCGTGTAAATCGCCAGAGCGAAGGGTATCACCTCATAATATGTCGGCGTCTCAAGTTTGATAGACGCATTTAAGGAAACGCCAAAGAGCACAAGTAGCCCGAGCAGAAATCCGGTTTCAACACGGATACTTTTTTCCGCTAACGCTTGAAAGCTATCCCGAAAGAGGGATGGCGCGAGCAGTATAAATGACACGAATGCACCGACAGCGAGTCCAGAATGGACAAGCCCATAA
>CALGUT010000175.1 GCA_937920335.1 uncultured Opitutales bacterium | reverse complement strand
AAAATGCCGTTGTAGACGATTCGAGCGTCTACATTGGCCAAGTTTCTTTCATGCCATTCAAACAATTTTCGACGGAAGCCATAGACAACGAATCCACCAACGAGCGCCATGGCACTCATGAGTAATGGAAGGTTAAAGCCGTGCCAAATGGACAAACTGTAGTAGGGGGCTGTGCCTTGTATACTTGCTTCAACTGCAACCTTAAGAAGAGGTCCAACGGTAAAAACCGGAATGATACCTACCCCCAGGCAGAGGATAACCAGGAGGTCCACCGGGATTCGCATGTATCGTGGGGGAGGATGAGGTGTGCGAGGCAACCCTACGGGTTCACCATTGAAGAACACATCATGAACGAAACGCAATGAATACGCTACTGAGAAGATAGCGGCCAGAGTCGCCAAAATGGGTATGGCCAGTGCCCACGCAGAGCCGCTTGATGCTACCACTGCTTGGTCAAAGAACATTTCTTTGCTAAGGAAACCGTTCAAGAGGGGTACCCCGGCCATAGCTGCCGAAGCGATTATCGCGAGAACGGATGTATGAGGCATGTACTTAAGCAAACCGCTTAGTTTTCGCATATCCCGCGTACCTGTTTCGTGATCAATGATTCCTGCTACCATGAATAGCGAAGCCTTAAAGGCGGCGTGATTCATGATGTGAAAAAGCGCCGCCACTTCTGCTAGGGTTGTACCCAAACCAAATAGTAATGTAATCAACCCCAGATGACTGATGGTCGAGTAAGCAAGCAGTCCTTTCAGGTCGTGCTTGAAAAGCGCCGCGAATGCTCCGAGTAGCAGGGTCAGCATTCCAGAGGTCCCGACTATCCAGAACCATTCGGAAGTCCCCGAGAGTGCTGGAAACAGCCTGGCTAGCAGGAAGATACCGGCCTTCACCATGGTAGCGGAGTGGAGATAGGCAGAAACCGGTGTTGGAGCGGCCATTGCGTGCGGTAGCCAGAAATGGAACGGAAACTGGGCAGATTTGGTGAATACTCCTATCAGAATCAGAACCAAAGCAGGAAGATACCAATCGTGCGCTCGTATCTCATCGCCTGCTGCTAATACGTCGGTTAGATTATAACTACCAACGATTTGCCCCAAAACCAGAATTCCTCCCAGTAATGCCAAACCACCCAAGCCGGTAACCGTTAATGCCATGCGGGCTCCATTGCGTGCATCTTCACGGTGTCGCCAAAAGCTGATAAGCATGAATGAGCTGAGGGCGGTTAGTTCCCAGAAGACCAGCATGAGGAGTAAGTTTTCCGATAGGACGACTCCTAACATCGAACCCTTGAAAAGAAGTAGGCTGCTAAAAAATCGTGGTTTCGAATCTTTAGGCGAAAGATAATAACTGGCGTAAAGGATGACTAGAAGCCCGATCCCCAGAATCATCAGGGTAAAGAGCATAGAGAGTCCGTCCAAGCGAAAGGCGACTTCTAACCCAATCTGAGGCACCCACTCCCAGGATTGTATAAAGGTGTTTCCTGAAAACACCTCTAGCATGGCCGGCGCCAAAACCAGTAAACTTGATAACGCAGCAATTGCGGCAGTCCACGCCGGAGTCGGAAAGAAACGGCGAGAGGAGACAGCTGTAAATAATGCGCCCAGAAAAGGCAGGCAAACCGCTAGCGGCAACATATAATTCATGACGTCCATTTTCTAGCTTAACTGCCTAAAAGTAAAACCCATCGCCCGGTCATTATTGAGGACTTTCTTTGTTGCCTGGCTTGTCTAGAATTAGAATTAAATCGTTCGTGTGTGTCCCCATTAATGGTGATACGTCATCGAATATAACTTAGTCGTTCTTAGGTTGTTAATCGTTGGTAAGGAAACTGATTCAACGAGTCAGGTGTGCAAGCCCGAACACGATGTCTTAATAAGCGACGACCGCTTTCCAGAACTTGGGAAACAAACGTGTCACCTTTCTCTCGCCCTGAAATTTGGATTCGGTAATTTACTTGAATCATTTTTTAGCGGTTGAGGAACTCGGATTTAGTATTTCGAAGGACTATCTCTGTATACATATTTGGTACCGGTTTTTAGAAAATTCGGCTGATAGCGAAGTAGACAACCAACGCCGCCAAGACGCTTCAAGGTGGGGCTATCGTTTACGGTTTCGATTTGTATGTTGAATTTGGTCGCGAGACGAACGAGCTCTTCTCGTCCGTCGAAATCACTGAAATCCTGATCAATGATCAGCATATCTGCATAGCCGCCCGTAATAGCGTCTTTGGTCGGCTCAAATCCGGTCAATCCGAGTCCATTGCTCAGCACCGCCGATTCCAGGATTTTAACACGATCGTGGCTTTCGAGGTTCTCAGCGGTTGAGAACTCGAGGATACAGTTTCTCAGTAAGGCCCCCAAACCGTTCGTTGGGTTATTTGCCATGGTACTAAGCAGCTTGTTTTTCAGGTGATGAGGGAGTGCGTCGGTGAGGCGGCTGACCATTTTTGGACTGCCAGCTACGATGAGGTGGTTATGTCCACGCCGTTTCATCAGGTCTTCTACTATTTTTATCTTTTCCTTAATGAACTGCTGTTCACGCTCGTGCTTGTGATTGCGATAGTGTTCGCGGGTCCATTCACGGCCAATCCGGTTTCGGAGCTCAGGACGTGCCGTCATGATTTCCTCAGTTACCGATCCGATGGTAGTTTCGAGGATCTGTGCCTCGGCTTCGGTCGTGATGACGATGACGAAGCGATGGTAGTTGTCCTTGAGTTCGATTAATGGATAAATATGCGAAAGACTATCGACGATGATTTCCGTGAGGAGAGGTACTTTAAACTGGAGTGCTTCGAAGAACGGGTCTTTACCTGCCCGGGCATAGATGACCACACTTTGGGTGTCTGCCTTCAGGTTCTGCTTTAAGTAGTCGTTGATAGAAGTGCGTGCTTTTTGAAAATCTTCATACCAAGTGCCCGCTAATTTTCGGGAAACCATCTGAAATTCGAAGTCCAGTTTGGCCAGACCCTCGCCACGTGAGCTGTCAAAAGTTACGAAGCAGCTGAGCATCGGACTTTTGCTGGGTTCGACCTCTACAAGCTTTCGTATGAGGGCCTTTATGGAGTTAACTTTCATGTTTGATATTATTGCATTTATGTGCAAAGTATGTCCTGTCAAATGAAACAGGAAACAAATGTCATGTATATAGACTACCCAACCTTAGGCAGCTGTGGGTGATTCATCTTTAGCCAAATTACCGTCGAACAAAACGACCGGGTGGTCTTTTCTGACAAACCACACGCACGTTATCGTTTGTTTGTCGAGAGACCCCGGAGTCACCGTCCGTAATCTCGCAATTCAGATCGGGATTACAGAGCGATCCGTTCAGAGAATATTATCTGACTTGGAAGGTTCTGGTGTGGTAAATCGTTCCAGAGATGGACGCCGGAATAGTTATGATCTCAATTACGATTTCCAACTGCGGCATCCTTTGGAGTCTCACCATACTTTGAGTGAGTTGCTGGAAGCCCTAAATTAGGGAGTCTGAGGACTATTTGGTTCAGCTTCCGTGACTGCCTTTTGGCTCGTTCGGTAGCTCCAGCCCTTTTGGCGCGTATTTTACGACAAAGAAAGCGAGGTTGTCCTCGCCGGTGTTTGTAAGTCCGTGGAAAACCCATGGCTCAACGTAAAGGACATCCCCTTTCTTAGCAGGGAATTCTTGCCCGTCGAGCGTCCAGATACCTTCACCTTCCATGATCACCAGGTATTCTTCTTCGGCATGACGGTGCGCGGGGTGCACTGCTTTTCCGGGAAGCACCGTGCAAATCCCAGCAAATGATTTCTGGGTCATTGCTGTTTCTCCACGCATATGAATTTTAAAATTTCCATAGTCGCCTTCTCTTAGCTTAGCATTCTCCAGAGATACAATCTTTGAATGTTTGGCGTGGACGATCTCTTGTTCTTCGTGCTGCATAGCAAAGATTACAACTCCGGCTAAGAGAACGCCTATTGAAATACTGCTTATGAAACGATTTCTGTTCATGGGTTTAGAGAATAAACTTTATGGGGTTGTTGAGGTAGCTGATCTCTGGATGATCTTAGATCGCTCTGTTTCGATCAAATCTTTTTGTCAGCCGTTGTATGGTTTCTTCTCAGTTGGTTTCACCGCTTGTTCAAATTCATGGAGCTATTTCTCTGTGTATACGCCTAAAGATAACTGTCCAGGTCGAACACTTGGATCTACGTATCAAATACCTGTCGAAGAGCGCCACGGGTTCATGATGCCGATCACCGCTAGCGTATTGAATGTGATGTTGGATCGGTATTCGATGGCTAATAAGGAATACCAGCTTAATCGGTCAGAATCTATTTCGCTTCGTTACTTCGATTGGGCTACGATTTTCGATTCTAACTCTGTTGGAACATTCTCATAGTGGTCGAAAGTCTCAGTGTGAACACCGCGCCCTCCTGTCATGGACCTTAAGGTGGTTGCATAGCGGTAGAGCTCCATCTCTGGTACGAGAGCCGCTACCACTTGGTTATCTCCCTTTAGGTCAACCCCTAGTATGCGCCCACGCCTTCCTGAGATATCACCCATAATATCGCCAAGGTTAGACTCTGGGGCCTGAATCTCCAGCTTCATAATAGGTTCCAATAGGCACGGGCTTGCGGCCATGAATGCTTCTTTGAAAGCACCTTTTCCAGCAATCTGGAAGGCTATGTCCTTGGAATCCACAGGATGCATTTTTCCATCATAGAAATCGATTGCGACGTCCGTTACGTGATAGCCAGCAAGGATACCTTCTGTGACTGCCGATTGGACGCCTTTCTCAACTGAAGAAACGAATACGCGGTCAACATTTTGCCCTACCAATGATTCTTTGAAATCGATTCCGCTGTTTCGTTCAGCGGGAGCGATACGCATCCAAACTTCACCGAACTGTCCGGCGCCGCCGGATTGTTTTTTATGTCGATACTTCGATTCAGCCGGGCGTCTTATCGTTTCGCGAAACGCAATCCGTGGCTGAACCAGTTCGATCTCAACCTTGAAACGGTTTTTAAGGCGATCGCGGATAATTTCCAAATGCAATTCTCCTTGCCCACTTAAGATGAGCTCATTCGTTTCCTGATTATGTTCATAAAGAAATGTCGGATCTTCCTCATGTAGTGTTGCCAGACCATCGGCCAGTTTGTCTTCATCTCCTTGTTTCTTTACCACCAGAGTGGCGTGAATATTCGGATTCGGATATACGACTTTAGGTAGCTTTACTCTGCGATCAGGACTGGTTAATGTGTTTCCTGTATGAGTGTCTTTAAGTTTTGTCATGACGCCGATATCGCCGGGGGAGATTTCTTTAATAGCCTCACGTTCATGTCCTTGAAGAGTAAAAATCTGTCCGATCTTTTCCTCGCATTCGCGGTTTGGATTATAGAGAGAGATACCGGGGATAATGTGACCTGAGTACATCCGGCAAAAGGATAGCTCTCCCACATGAGGTTCGCTGATCGTTTTCCAAATATAGCAAGCGGGTTCTTGATCATCAAGGTGAATAGTGACATCATCTTTACCGTTCAACTCCACTGGAACTCGCTTCCTATCGACAGGAGAACTACCATACTTGGATATCATATCCATGAGTCTGGCGATCCCAATATCATTGAGGGCTGATGCAGCAAAAACTGGAACAAAAATAGCTTGTTGTATGGCTTTGTGAATACCGCTTCTTAGTTCGTCTTCACTCAGGTTTCCTGCTTCGAAGAAATGTTCGAGGAGCGTGTCGTCTGCTTCTGCGACGTATTCGATGAGTTTGGCGTGTAAGTCGATAACGCGGTCTTTCCACGGCCCTTCAGCTGCGGTTTCTGAGTACTGACCTGAGCCGTCGGTATTGTAGTCGACTTCCTCAGACCTTAGGACATCCAATAATCGCTGAAATCCTGGACCTGGGTCGATTGGTATACTCATGGGAAAGACGTATTCGCCATACCGAGATTTGAGTGCTGTGAGACAGGCTTCAAAGTTCGCGTTCTCTTTATCGCATCCATTAATTACAAACATTTTAGGAATGCCGGCTGCACTCGCGTAGTTCCATACCTGATCGGTGCCCATTTGTGGCCCGTTAACGGCATCGACCACGATTAACGCAAAATCCCCGACTCGCAGTGCTCCTAAACCTTCGCTGATAAAGTCGAAATAGCCGGGTGTATCGATAATATTAAATTTGTTAGATTTCCAGGTACAATGAAGAAGCGACGCGTGTATAGACATTTGCCGCCCCTTTTCAATCTCATGGTAGTCACTCACCGTAGTTCCGGCCGTGATAGACCCCATTCTTTTCACAATGCCCGCACTCGCGAGCATGGCCTCAGACAAGGTAGTTTTTCCCGACCCTTGATGACCTACCAAGGCAAAGTTTCGAATGTGATCTGCGGTATAACTCATTTCAACGAATAGGTTATTATGAACTGTAATGGCCGCAGCCATACGACCGCGTTGCCGTGTTATGATAACCTATACGCGGATGCCAATTTTAACAAGCTGAGTTGGTTGTTTTATCGGACTTTTTAGAGGGCGGAATTACACAAGTCGCTAGATGACCTCGGGTAACTGCTCAAGCTCCGTAATGATGAGGTCTGGGGCGAGATCTCGGCAGCGATCGTCTGATTCTCGCAGCCGCAGCGAGCGCTCATCGCCAGCGTAGAGTGCCGTCTTCAGTCCTGCCTGACTCGCGGTCCATATATCATTAAGCATGTCGTTGCCGATGTAGAGTGCTTGGTCGGGTTTAATGCCTCTTCGGGTAAGTGCTTCAGACAGTTTTTCGAAAAGCTCGATTGACGGTTTCCCAAGTCTTTCTTTGTAAGACCAAACAGAGAGATCATCCTCGAAACCAAGTTCCCTGATCGTCTTCCCGGTGAATCCTTCCAGCATCTGCGGTGTGTAAAATTGTGCGTTGGAAACGATGCCTAATGGGTAGTTGAGCGCTTGGATCTGTTTCAGCGTTGATTCGAATCCGGGCATTGGCCATACGGGATTGACCGCGCATTCAAAACGAATGGCAAGTTCTTGAAGGCTGTGGAAATCGGGAGTACTATCGAATTGAATTTTTAAGAACCGTTCCCAAATTTCCAGAATATCAACTTCCGGATAAATGGCTCCCTTTGCTTTATATCTACCATGGTCCTCCTTGATCAAATTATAGAATAAATCTAGCAGGCGGACGTCTTCAGGCATCGAATATCCAGAGGATGTAAGTAGGCTCCGAAGCTCAGATTCTTTGTTTACGCTTTGAGCGATGCTGATGTCGCCGGTCCCCGATAAAACCAGGGTTCCATAGATATCGAAGATGACTGCCCGGATGTTCTCCAGTTTTGATAACTTGGGGTCAAGGCCCGTCGGGATTGGACTGAAAGCTTGGTTGAGGGCTGGGAATAAATCTGCGAGCATAAGTTAGGTACGAAGAAGGTTAAAACGCCTTGGATCCATGAATGCTTGAAGAACTTTTACTGTATCCAGAAAGCCGGTACTGGAAGAGTTATGCTGAACGATAGAATTGTAGATATTGATGAGATTCACTCCGTAGTCGTCCGTATTGAAATTGGCTTCGACTGCATTTCGATTGGTTTTCATAGCCTCTATGGGAAGTAAACGGTCCAGCTTCTCGGGTGCGAAATCGAGTTTCAGGGATTTGTTTTGGCAGACCAACTCAATCACGGATTCCTGCATGGATTCGTCGAGCCTTCCAAAGTCAACAAGGTCTCCCTGTGTCATGTCATCGTAAGCGGCGTCAGTCATCGATTTCTGAAATACCTGGCGATAGTTTTGGTAATACCGTACGAGGCCAGCATGGACTATTTTCCTCAATCGCTCTTTCCCCACCCATGCTAAGGGGATATCCAGTCGGGGATACAAACCTTCAAGATGGATTCCATAGTCAGTGAAGTCTTGTGTGATTTCGGGGAGATTTCGGCCAACCAATTGAGCGTTGATCAGGTAGGGCTCAAGGTAAGCGAGACCAAAACCTTCAGCGATACTAGTGGTAGCCAAGGCGTAGGCAGAGTTCAACAGGGCGTCAAAACTATGTGTGTTACCAAGGCCGAATTGCATCGGGAGCCGCTGCTGCTTTGCAAACGATACCCACCGTTCGTAAATCGGAAGGGCTGTTGGATTGGCGGGTGCCATCGTGGAACCGAAAACCTCGTCGTTGGAAGCTGCGGCAGACCAGAGGAGCAGCTCGCCCAGATTCTTTCGCCGAATCGATCGAGTCGGGTAGAGGTATAGTTTTTTGTCCTTGAGCTCGGGCGCTTCGATTGTCGCACTTTTATCTATGTCCAGCCAAACGGGATTGGCTAGCAGGTGGCATTGATCTGGGGCGACTCCCGCATTTTGAAAAAAGCTGCGATCCCTACCATTGATAAATGCATAGCCAATATGATCGCCGGTTGGATAGAGAATCTGGTTGAGCCTTTCGACGTCTTTGCCTGCGAGCTTTAACAGCAGTGCTTTATAATTATCGGGTCTGCCATCTTCGGCGAAATCATGAATTTGGAGAAGTAGTTTTTGTCTTTCCCGAGCCCATTTAGAAACAACGACCGGAAGCTGTAGGTTCTTGGCTAAGCTGTGATTGTGAACATGCCAGATATCGGGCAAGCAGCTCCATTCCTTCTGGCAGGCTTCCTCTAGCAGTCGTTTCAGATCGTCTGCCTTGGTTTCCGAGAAGGTATTGTCATAAGCAAGACCAGGAATTACTCTTACGTTATCAAATGGGTA
>CALGUT010000174.1 GCA_937920335.1 uncultured Opitutales bacterium | reverse complement strand
CAGGGCGATGAATGGGCGCACTATAATCATTCGCTTAATAGATCCGCCGCTACACGAGTTCATACCCGATAAGGAAGTGGTTCTCCAGGAAATATACGATCTCAAGATTGCGGGAAAAACTGCCGAATTATCCGAAAAATTAGGACTGCTGAAGTCGATCGAAGCATTACATGAGAGTAATCCCATGATGGGTATGCGAGGCGTGAGGCTGAGCATCCTAATGAGTGACATCGTTACCATGCAGGTTCGGGCTATATTTGAAGCTGCATGCAGAGTCGCCGCGGAAGGCGTACCCGTTCAACCGGAGATCATGATTCCGCTGGTAGCCCATCTAAACGAACTGAAGGTGATTCAACCGCAGCTCGACGCGGTCGCAAAACAGGTCATGAAGGAATCCGGAGTAACGGTTCCCTATCTCTTTGGAAGCATGATCGAGCTGCCTCGCGCATGCGTCACCGCGGATGAAATTACGCAGCTAGCTGATTTTCTTTCATTTGGCACTAACGACCTGACTCAAATGACGTTTGGGTTTTCTCGTGACGATGTGGAGGCCAGTTTTCTCGCGGAGTATCTCAAGCGGGGCATATTGCCTTCTAACCCCTTCCAGACATTGGATGTGAATGGCGTGGGAGTCCTTATCAAAGACGCAATCAGGCTCAGCCGAAAGATCAAACCCATGATTCAGATAGGCGTTTGCGGCGAACATGGCGGAGACCCCGAATCCATCCACTTTTTTCATAAATCAGGACTCGATTACGTGAGTTGCTCACCATTAAGAATCCCCGTCGCACGCTTGGCAGCTGCGCAGGCAAACCTTCAAGATCATGTCGGAGTTAAATCATAGGCCCCAAGCACGGTACATCATCGATGTTAAAGGACTGGAACAGATCCTAACGAATCTAAGGTCTCGCGGACATACGTTGATTGGTCCGAGTATTGACGCTGAAACTATTGTTTACAAACAAATCAGTTCACTGGCAGACCTGCCACGAGGATGGAGTGACGAACAAGGGCCGGGTTATTACCGGCTTCGACATACTCAGGATGAAAGGTATTTTAACTACACCACAAGTCCAAGTTCATGGAAGAAATATCTGCACCCCCCCCAACTTCGCTTGTGGCAAGCTCAACGACAAGGCTCCAGCTTCCGATCAATCCCTGAGGCCTCTTCTGGTGAAACCTATGCATTTATCGGAGTGCGACCCTGCGAGCTAAAAGCGATAGAAATTCAGGATAAGGTCTTTCGAGGTGAGAACTATACGGAACCCCGCTACGACAAGATACGAAGGAATGCATTTATTTTGGCGATAAATTGTAGCCGACCCAATGAAACCTGTTTCTGCACATCTATGAACACAGGCCCCTCCGTCGAAGAGGGATTTGATTTATCGCTTACAGAATTCTTTGAAAATGGGCGCCACCTTTTTCTCATAAGTATAGGCTCAGATGCGGGTGGAGATGCCATGGAAACCGTACCGGTAGATCCTGTTACTGTGGAACAAAAATCCAAATGCCAAAAGCAATACGAAGATACCTGTTCCGGGATTCGTAAACGCATGGTTACAGAAAATATCCGTGAAACACTGATTAACAATCCGCATCATCCACAATGGGATAAGGTGGCTGAACGATGTTTGTCCTGCGCCAACTGCACTATGGTATGCCCTACCTGCTTCTGTACCACGGTTGAGGATACAACTGATTTGATAGGAGATTATGCAGAACGCTGGCGCCGGTGGGACTCATGTTTTACCATGGATTTTTCCTATGTCGCGGGTGGGCATATTCGGAAATCTACAAAATCCCGTTATCGCCAGTGGCCACCCACAAGCTAGCTTCTTGGTATGATCAATTCGAAACCTCCGGCTGTGTCGGCTGCGGACGTTGCATTACCTGGTGTCCAGTGGGCATCGACATTACAGAAGAGGTTACTGCTATTCAACATACCCCGTCAGAAACACTCAATCGTCAGTAAAATGAATCCACTAAAGGAACTCCTATACAATCACACGGCTTTTAATTTACTGGGACCGGAATATATAAATTACCTTTCCGATTGTGCCCGTCAGGAAACGTTTAAGTCAGATACATTCATATTCAAAACCGGAGAACCAGCAGATGAGTTTTACTTGATCGATTCAGGTAAAGTAACACTCCAAGTATATTCCCCGCCCAAAGGCCCCTTGAACATACTCACCCTGAATCGGCATGATTTGCTTGGATGGTCATGGTTATATCCGCCTTACACTTGGCATTTTGAGGCACGGGCAGTCACTGAGAGTGTCACATATACCTTTGACGCCGTGCAAATAAGAGAAAAATGCCAGGAGGATTTCCAATTCGGGTATCTGTTATCCAACTGCTTCGGCAAGGTTATG
>CALGUT010000173.1 GCA_937920335.1 uncultured Opitutales bacterium | reverse complement strand
GCGGATTACTTGGCCAAGCTGGTATCCACACGGTGACCGCCAATGGCGTCGACACTTCGCCCGTTGTGAGAGGGATTTGGATACTGGAGAATCTGCTTGGAACACCGCCTGCGCCTCCACCACCTGATGTACCTGCCCTTGAGCCGGACATTCGCGGTGCCAAATCCATTCGCGACCAGCTTTCTAAACACCGGGAGATGGCGACTTGCAATGAGTGTCACAGAAAGATGGATCCACTGGGTTTCGCGCTCGAGAATTTCGATGCGATTGGCGGGTTCAGAGAATTCTATATCGGAGGTAAGGATGCGCCTGCCATTCCGGTGGATACGTCTGGCAAGCTCCCCTCGGGCGAGGCTTTTGATGACGTCCGGGATCTGAGGAAGATACTGTTGGGGCGTAAAGACCAGTTTGTCCGTTGTCTGGCTGAAAAGCTCTTGATGTATGCCCTGGGCCGGGAACTGTCTTTCTCGGATCGTCCTCAGGTCAATGCGATCATTGAGGAGTTGGACCGTCGCGGTGGCGGATTGCAGGACCTGGTTGAAATTGTCGTTTGCAGCGACGCCTTTCTTGCCAACTAATAAAATCTCTCACTTACCTCAACCGGATTTGATGTTAACCCTATCTTAATGGAGCACACTCTCGAATACATAACGATTGGAGTGTATCTGACCTTTCTCCTGGGCATCAGTATCTACGTTTCACGGATTAATCAGAATGTAAGCGACTATGTGCGGGGGGGTGGTCAGGCGGCCTGGTGGCTGGTTGGTAGTAGCGCCTTCATGAGTAGTATCAGCGCGTATACGTTTACTGCGAATGGGAGCTTGGCATACATGGCGGGTCCCTCTGCCATTATAATATACATTGCTATATGCTGCGGCCTGGTGATCAGCGCGGTGTATATAGGGCCTTGGATACGGCAGACCGAAGCCGTTACTTTTGCGGATATCATTCGGCAGCGCTTTGGTCCCGAGGTTGAGCAGTTCTGGGTGTATTTCAGCTTTCTCGTCGGTCCTCTCGCATCTTCCGTTATGTTATGGGCTCTGGCGGTGTTTTGTAGCTCAGTTTTTGGTTTTCCACTGATTGGGACGATTCTGGTATTGGGTTTGGTGGTGCTCTTTTATTCCTGCACGGGAGGTCGTTGGGCGGTCATGGCCACGGACTTTCTGCAGGGAGCGATCCTCGTACCGATCTCAATACTGATCGCGGTGCTTTGCCTCGTGAAATTTGGGGGTATCGGAAATTTTCTGGAGTTTTTTAACAAGCCTGAGTTTGCCAGCGATTTTAAGTTCATAAACTCAGACGGTGAGTTTCCGGGGAGCAAATTCACGATCGCATGGATTCTGGCGATGTTTACGATGGTATTTCTGAAGGAAACCAACTTCGAAAAAGCAGACAAGTATCTCTCCGCAAAGGACGGCCGCTCGGCACGCAAGTCTGCGATCCTCTCCTGCGTCCTTATGGCGATTGGTGGACCTGTTTTCCTGATTCCGGCTATGTCGGCTCGTTTCCTTTATCAAGACCAGGTCGCTGCTATGGCGATCCAGAATCCAGCTGAAGCCGCGCATGCGGTCGCAGCCATCAACGTCTTACCCAATGGACTGACCGGTATCCTGGTGGTGGCTATGTTTGCCGCAACGATGAGTAGTATGGATACCGGACTCAATTCCGTGACCGGAGGTATCGTCAATAATCTCATTCCTGCGTTGCGTCGCCGTTTTAGAAAACCACCGATTGGAGCAGTGGCTCAAATGCGTCTCTGCCGTGGCATCACCATCGTGCTCGGGTTGATTATCATCACATACGCCTTGCTCTTCGCCAAGAAGCCAGACCTCACGATCTTTGATGCCTACATGTTCATGAATGCGGCGATCATCGTACCACTCGGGGTGCCGTTCGCGGTATCTTTGTTTATAAAGAAGCTGCCGCGCTGGTCCTACTTCGTCATTGCAGGAGCTGGTTTAACACCCTCCATCTATGCCTATTTTAACGGGGATTCATGGACATTTCAGGACCGGGTTTTTGGCGTTGTCGTGTTCAGTGCTGTGGCAACTCTCGTGTGTCGGTTGTTCTATTTTACCACCACGGATGAATACCGGGAACGGATCGAAACATTCTTTACTAAAATGAAGACTCCGGCGGTATCTGATTCGGATGAGTTGACCCCGCAAGACCACTATCAACTGAGCCTGCTTGGCAACACATCGTTCATTGCCAGTGGGTTTCTCTGTTTGTTACTCCTCATACCGAATTCAATCGGTGGACGACTGTCGATTTTGTTCGTCTGTGGTTTCGTATTCACAGTAGGAATACTGCTGAAACGAGCTTCAAAGAAAAAATTATAGAATGATGATAGAATTTCCAAATGGCTGACCGACCCAATATTATTTTTATTTTTACCGATGATCAACGTTTCGATACGATCTCTGCTTTGGGTTGCGATGAGATCGATACGCCCAATCTGGACCGGTTGGTGGCAAAAGGGACCAGTTTCACCAACGCTCATATCATGGGGGGAACGCATGTGGCTGTCTGTATGCCCAGCCGTGCGATGTTGCTGACTGGACGGACCCTCTTTTCACTGGAAAACCAGGGGCAACGGATCCCTGAAGCGCACACCACCTTTCCGGAGCAGTTCAGGAAAGAAGGTTTCCATACCTGCCATGTAGGTAAATGGCACCAGGATGTGGAGTCGCACAACCGCTCGTTCGACACAGGGAAGAAGATCTATGGCTTTCAAAAGAACGGTTGGTATGAGACCTGTAACGGGCATTGGCATACGCCGGTGTACGACCACGATCCATCTGGGATATATGAACAGGATACCTTTTATAACGACCCTCCTTTGGAACCGTTTGCGGGTCCTTACGAAAGGACGAAGGAGCATGGGAAACATTCAGCAGAAATGCTGACTGATAGCGCTCTGGAGTATATGCGTGAACGCAAGGAGGCTGAGGGCGGAAATCCGTATTTAATGTATTTTGCCCACTTGGCGCCGCACGATCCGCGGCAGTTTCCAGCACGTTTGACGGGACGTTATAATACTGATACCGTTTCCCTGCCGGAGAACTTCATGACCAAACATCCTTTTGATAATGGGGAAATGTATGTTCGAGATGAATTGTTGGAAGGCATGCCGAGGCGCCCCGAGGCTGTGCATCAGCACATTGCGGATTACTATGCGATTATTGCTCATATCGATGAGCAAGTTGGCAGGATATTGGACGAGTTGGAACGAACCGGAGAGGACCAAAATACGATCCTGGTATTTGCAGGCGATAATGGCCTGGCCTGCGGGCAACATGGCCTGATGGGGAAGCAAAACCTTTATGAACATAGTGTCCGGGTGCCGTTGATTCTGGCGGGTCCGGGGATTCCGCAGAATGAAACCCGGGATACTTTCTGCTACCTGTTGGATATCTATCCTACGTTGTGTGATCTCTTAGGCT
>CALGUT010000172.1 GCA_937920335.1 uncultured Opitutales bacterium | reverse complement strand
TGCGAATGAATTTAAAAAGGAATATGATAGGATTGCATTTATAGATGCGGATGTGTTGTTTCAAAAAGATTTTTCACTTGGTAAGTTTAAAGAAAATAATATATCACTAGTATCAGAGGGTGTTTCTATTGGCGAAACGTATTATATGAGTAAATGGATGAAATCCATCCGATTGCCAACTAAGGAGATGCAGGCAGATTACATTAAAAAAATCAATAAATGTCCTAATTTGTGCACCGGTTTCTTTGTCGCGCCGACTGAGATTTTTAGAAAATCCTGTGAACTACTTTGGAATATGTCTGAGGCCTCCAGTTTTAGGTTTCACAATGATCAGCCTCTAATGAACTACCTGATTTGGCATCTCAATTTTCCATTTTCATACATTGATCCAACCGAATTTTCTCATATGGCTTACGTGGCCAAAAAATCTGTTTCATACACGGATTGTGATTCCACTATGCTTATTGATGGAGAAGTTCCTAATGCATTGCATTATCACGGTTGGATACGGGATGACGACAACTTCAAGTGCATGCTTAATAAGTCGAATATCTAGATGAGATTTTTAAACACTAAGTAGTTGTAGTCTTGACCCGAGAGGGTGTGGGGAAAGCTCTAAGCTGCCGAGTAGATAATTAACTTCTTAGATATTAAAACTGTGAATAACCAATCCGTATATTCTATAGTTATATGTCTTTAAAATTGAAGACGACGGTGGATACTCCTCTGGTTTCAATCATTATACCCTGTTATAATGCTGATCACTATGTTGCTGAAGCGATTCAGAGTGCGCTCGATCAAACCTACGGGAATTGTGAAATCATCGTTATTGATGATGGGTCTACGGATAGTAGTCTTGAGATCATTAAGGGTTTCGGTAACAGAATTCGATGGGAAACGGGACCCAATCGAGGTGGCTGTGCCGCGAGAAACCGTGGGCTAGCGTTAGCGAGTGGAGATTGGATTCAATTCCTGGATGCCGATGATAAGTTGTCGGAGTGCAAGATAGAAAGCCAATTAGATCAGGTCGGCCCTTCAACGGCGACTCGGACAGTGTTGGTGTGCCCATGGTGCCATTTTACTGGTAATAAAGAGGAGCAACTGTTTGACTTGAAGCCTTATATGACCTCGGTAACCGGTGCTGATGTGCTTGTGAAAATGTGGTCCCGGGGGGATATGTTTGCACCTCATTCCTGGTTAACTTCAAGATCGATAGTTGGCTTGATTGGACCTTGGGATGAAACGCTTGTCGCTGATCAGGATGGCGAGTATTTTGGTCGTGTGCTTTGTGCTGCAAAGAACGTTATATGTGTGCAAGGGGTTAAAGCCCTCTATCGAAAGCCGGGGCCGGAAAACGTTAGCTCTTCGGTAAGCAAGAAATCTATGTTGAGTAGGTTTAAGGCCTGGCAGTCAGTTAAACAAAAATTGCTGGAGCAGAGGAATGATAGACGTGCAAAGAGAGCAGTTTTAGGCCGACTAAGATCAGTGGCTTACCGGTGTAGGCGATTTCCTGATATTATTGAACAGGCTCATCATGAAGAAAAAAAAGTCGGATTCCAGGGAGCCCACTTGGGAGGTCATACGGTCTATTCTCTGCTTAGTTCGTTTATTGGGCTAAAAGCTACGCTGAGAGTTAGGTCCCTGATTAAGGTCTGCCAAAAACACACTGAGTGTGCCGGCGTTGATTTAAAAGGTAAAAATGATCAGGATCACAATGATATATATATGGCAGGGATGTGTGACTCGTCGTGCCCTCTTGTAAGTATAATCATTCCTTGTTATAACTGTGAGGAGTATGTGCGGGAGGCTATCGAAAGTGCACTTTTACAGACTTATGAGAATTGTGAAGTAATTGTAATTGATGATGGGTCGACGGATAATAGCTTGGGTATTATTAGGAGTTTTGGAGATAGGATTCAGTGGAAGAGCGTGGATAATAAAGGAGGTTGTGCCGCCAGGAATTATGGGATTCAATTAAGCAGAGGCCAATGGATACAGTTTCTGGATGCGGATGATAAAATTTCGCTCGGTAAGATTGAGAAGCAAATGAAACTCCTGCTGAGCATTCAGTCCTTAAATGCTATCGCCGGATGTCCCTGGAGGTATTTCGAGGGTAATGAGTACGACCCATTGAATAACGTGGGATCTTATATTCATTCAAAAGATGGAGCGAGCGTGTTGTCTGATATGTGGCTAAAAGGCGAGATGTTTCCACTTCATAGCTGGTTAACATCCCGGCAATTGGTGGAGATGGTCGGTTCGTGGGATGAATCGTTAGTATCAGACCAGGATGGAGATTATTTCGGGCGAATACTATGTGCGGCAGATCATGTAGTATTTATAGAGGAGGAGGAGGCTCTTTATCGTAGACCAGGTCCAGGTAATGTAAGCTCGTTGGCTAGTGAACAATCTATGTGGAGTCGGTATAGGGTTTGGGAATCAGTAAAAGGTCATCTTTTGAAAAGAAGTGATAGCAGGCATGCCCGGAAAGCAATTGTTGTCAGGCTCCGTGTGACGGCTTACCGGTGTAGGAATTACCCTGAAATCATTGATTTAGCCCGTAGCGCCGAAAAGGAATTTGGAGTAAGATGTTACCTCGATGGATTAAGGTCTCGGTATATGCTGTTGTGCTCGCTTGTTGGTATAAAAGCGGCGTTGAGGGTTAGGTCGGTCTTTAAGGATTAAGGAGTTTAAAAGGATCTATGTTGTATTTTCTATAGATTACAAAAAACTGCCTAGGTGATTGATCTAAACTAACTTTCAAAGAATGCAATTGTGAGATCTTGAGTCAGTGAAAAGCAGGTAAAGTAAATTATATTGGTTATGAGAAAAAAGTTAGATCACGTTTATTTTGAGGTATGATAGTTAATGCAAAGAAGGTGCTTTATCTGCAGTATACAAATCCGACCGCTTACCCGCCGTTAGAAAACAGCTCAAGGATATTAGGCGATTTAGGGTACGATATATTGTTTTTTGGAATCCGTTCAAGTGGGACCGGTAATTTTACTTTCAAGATGCATGATAAAATCATCGTTGAGTTAATGAATTCAGAAGATAGGGGGATTAAGCAAAAGTTGCACTTTATCCGGTATATTTGGAAGAGTTTTATGATTGCTCGAGCATTCAAGCCAGATTGGATTTACGTTTCCGATATGATGGCCACTCCGGTGGGACTTTTTTTGAAAAAAATTGGATATAAGATTATTTATCACGAGCACGATAGTCCCTCTTCCGAAGCTGGGTCCTCCTTGTTAATGAAGTGGGTAAATCGTTGTCGTAATTCCTTAGCACTTAAGGCTGATATGGTTGTCGTTCCGCAACATCAGCGAATCCAATTCGTAAAGCAAGATACTGGTTCGAACCGCCCTTTTCATTGTGTCTGGAATTGTCCCTTGAAAGCTGACATTCCCGATGATTATTTTCATCATGAGAGGCAAGCTGGCGAACCTTTGAAACTTTATTACCATGGATCGATCAACTTGGAGAGGATTCCTTTAACTTTGATTGAGGGTGCCAAAAGAAGTGGAGTTCCGATCATTATCCGAGCTGTTGGCTACGAAACCATCGGATCGTCCGGTGCAAGCAATGCTCTGCGGAAAGCCGCCTCTGGTTCGCTTGTAAATCTAGAGCTTCCCGGTTCGTTTTCCCATTTTGAGCTGAGGGAGCAAATTAAGGGAATGCATGTGGGGTGGAATTGTTATAAGAATGAATCCAATGATCTTAATCTTCAGCACCTTGCTGGTGCGAGTAATAAGTCTTTTGACTATTTAAGTTCAGGTCTTGCGCTAATTGTAAATGATAGCCCTGAATGGATCGAAATGTTTGAGACTCCAGGATATGCTAGGTCTACTAATTCTCATTGTCCCGATTCTATAGCAAATACGCTTAGATGGTTATATGAGAATCCAAGTTTAGTTTCCGAAATGGGTCAAAAGGGTAGGGATAGGATTATCACTGATTGGAACTACGAAAAGCAGTTTGAGACAGTTCTTACGGAAATGGGACTGAGTGCAAGGAAATGAGAATCACAATTTGTACTTCTGGCCGGTTTCATGTGGCTGATCTCGCAAGGGAACTGATTGGCTTAGGGCACGATGTGGTGTTTCATTCAATTGTTCCTAAGAGAAGGCTGGAGGGTTTCGGTATTCCTCGGAGCAATCAGCGGTGTTACTTAGGCTGGGTTTTGCCATTTCTATTTGCTCAACGAAAGTTGAAATTACAACCAAGTTTTAATCAGAGGTTGGATCGTCAGACTATGCGGATCCTAGACGCTCGTTTTTCTCGGATTGCTCAACCGGGTGAGGTCTTCATAGGTATGTCCGGGTTGTGTCTAAAATCTCTTTTGGCTGCCAAAGAGAAAGGTTCAAAAATACTTCTTGAGCGAGGCAGTCGGCATATCCTTTCTCAAAAACAAATATTGGAGAATATTGAGAAGCCTGGAACTGCTAGTGTTTCTCCTTGGACAATTAAGCGGGAACTGCGTGGCTACGATATAGCAGATACCATAGTAGTTGGCTCTATGCACGTAGAAGAGAGTTTCCTAAATAGACAAACCGATTCTTCACGATTGTTCCGAAATCCTTATGGGGTTAATTTAGAAGAGTTTCAGCCTACGAGGCTTTCGGATGCTCCTTTTGATGTGATTATGGTTGGTTTATGGTGTAGACGTAAGGGGAGTGATATGCTCGCAGAGGTTGTTCTGAATAAACTGGGATTAACGCTCTTACATGTGGGTCCAGTTGGCGATATTGAGTTGCCAAAGAATGACCGGTTTCAGCATGTAGAGCCAGTTGCACAAAACATGTTGCCGCAATATTATTCCCAAGCTCGAATCTTTGCCATGCCTTCTCATGAGGAGGGTCTTGCTATGGTTCAAGCACAAGCCTTAGCCTGCGGACTTCCGGTAGCAGGGTCGACAAGATCTGGTGCGCAAGATTTAGCGAAGTTGACCCGGTTGGGTCGTCCTATCATCACGGCCATTACGCCAGGGAATGAGAATGAATTGGCTTTGGCGATTGATGCGGCGCTTTCCTGGAGTAGGAAACATCAAATGGTTGTACGAGATTTGTTAGAGAATAAGAGAGAAGAGTTATCCTGGAAGGCTTATGGAGAACGCTACTCAGACTACTTGAATCAAAAATGCAAAAATTAGCAGGAGACTTATCTATATTGGAAAGGCAGATCAGTGGTCGTAAGCGTTCGAAAGTTGGGATATTTGTAACGCATCCGGTGCAATACCATGTCTGTTTATGGCGTGGGTTGGCAGCCGATCCAGCGTTTGATGTTAAAGTATATTTCTTTAGCGAACAGGGCGTTAGTGATGCCGTTGATCCTGGTTTTGGAAGACCGGTAACCTGGGATGTGCCTCTTCTCGAGGGCTATGAGAGTACCTTTTTAGCCCGGGAAAGTATTTCACGAGTCGACCGTTGCTCCATCGAGAACATTGACGCATTTTTGGCCGAGCAACAATTTGATTTAGTATTTTTGCATGGGTACACGCATCGCTATGCGCGGCAATTAATACGACGCCGAAAGCGATTTCGCTACAACATAGTGTTGCGGGGCGAGTTTACGAATATGCCGCTTCCCGGGCGTCGCTGGTGGAAGGATTTACTGAAGCAGCAATATTTAAAATGGTTTTATGGTCGTGTAGACCACTTTTGCCCTATCGGACTGGATGGTGTAGATCATTTACGCAGTCGTGGAATATCTGATGATCGTATGACGATCACGCCGTACTCGATTGATTCTTCTTTGATCGAGCAGCAACGAAAAGAATTTGCGAGAGACCAGGCTCGAAGTTCTCTGGGGCTTTCTGATGATCAAGTGATGTTTGTGTTTAGCGGTAAGCTTATTCCCAGGAAGCAACCCTTGTTGTTGGCTGAAGCGGCTAAACGCTTCGCTGACGATAGCCGTTTTGTACTGTGTTATCTGGGGTCAGGTGAGTTGGCAGCTGACGTCGAATCCGCTTTGCGCCCGAGTCTCGGGGAGCGGTTAATTATGCCGGGGTTTGTGAATCAAAGTGAATTGGGGAAGTACTTTTCAGCGGCCGATGTTTTCGTCTTACCGACTTCCTATGATACCTGGGGGCTGGTAGTGAATGAAGCGATGCAGTGGGGGCTGCCCTGTATCGTAAGTAACAGGACCGGCTGTCGACGAGATTTGGTGTTAGAAGGCGAAACCGGTTATATTCATCAATGGGATGATGTGAGTGATCTTGCTGAACGAATGAAGTTATTTATGGAAAACAAGGAGTTGAGTGCTGAGCTAGGCTTACAGGCTGAGAAGCATATAGTGGGATACAACTCCTCAGTGACTGTCGACTGTCTCAAAAGGGCTATGTTTGATGCTCTTGATCAAGCCGTTGATTTACCAGCGAACTAAGTGCTGGAATGGATCAACGACCGTTGTCGAATGCGCTTTTGAATGTCTGATATAAATGTAATGAAAGTTCTTATTGTGGGTGTTGATGATCCGATTCATGTGGGTCGGTTTTTTTTAGATTCGGGAGTGGATCTCGGGTTGGATATTCAGATAATCGATTCCAGAGCATCCATGAAAGGGAACAGGATTCTGCGACGCTCATTGTGGATGTTACGTAAGCAACCTATCAACCTATACGGTTTCTCGCAGTCGGTGGTAAGGCGCGTTTCAGATTGGCGCCCTGATATTGTAATTACAACGGGTCTTGCTCCGCTGGTCCGGAAAGACATAACCACTATAAAGGCGATGGGCTCAATCGTAGTTAACTTTTCTACGGATGACCCCTGGAATCCCGCTCATCGCTCCTCGTGGTTTTTAAAGGCTTTAACGGCGTATGACCGGCTATATTCACCTCGTAGAGCAAATCTAAAGGACTTTGATGAGTTAGGGTGCCGCTCAGTCTCTTGGTTGCCTTTCGCCTATCAGCCGGCAGTTCATTTTCCTGTTGATAAGGATCCCGGTAAATGGCGGTCGGATGTGGCCTTTGTTGGTGGAGCTGACAAGGACCGTGTTCCAATGATTGGCAAACTGATTTATAGCGGGATTGATGTAAGCCTGTGGGGCGGCTATTGGGAAAGGTTTAGTAGTACCAAGTCAGCCGCAAGAGGGATTGCGACTTCTGAGACCGTCCGTCATGTGTTGTCGAATACTACTTGCGCGTTAACGTTGGGCAGACGCTCCAATCGGGATGGGCACGCTATGAGGACATTTGAGGTAGCTGCTATCGGGGCACCAGCGTTAGTGGAAGGGACGGTGGAGCATCGGGAGCTTTTTGGTGATGAAGGGGATGTGGTCCGTTATTTTGATAGTGACGCGGATCTGCTAGAAAAATTGCAGTGGTTTTTAATGAACCCTGAAGCTGCGGGAAAGATGGGAAAACGGCTGCGTAAACACATAGAGTTAGGTCATCACACTTATACTGACCGGTTGGAGACTATGATATCTGACTAGAAGGATTAATCGGCTTCTAGGTTTCTAATGGATATATCGCAGCAAATTATTCTTACAGATGATGTCATGCGATCCCGGCTATCGTGGATGGTCGTTGGGTGGTTGTTTCTTGTAGCTGTACTTTTGTGGCACAGAATAAAGGCCAGATTGCCAGGATCAAGTGGGCCACTTATATATGCATCCTTATTTTCTCTAAATCACCTGTTTGGTGGTTTCATATACTGCCTTCCCTGGTATGAGCCTCAGCATCTTTATCTGGTGCATGGCGGATGGTCTGTAGAAATGACCTATCTCGGGTTTATCCCGTCTGTTCAGGGGTTTGGTGCATTTGTAGTGGGGGTCCTCGCTATGGACCGCTTGCTCCTCCGAAGAGCAATTCGATTTGCGCGCGCTCAAAAACCTCGGGTGATAAAATATATCCCGGTATTGTTATCGGGATTAATGTTTTCGGTAGTTCTTTCTCCTTTATTAGGTAGTATTCCTTCGGTTGGAGCGCTTGTTTCGGCGGGACAACGATTGGCCACGATTGGTTTTATCCTTGCGGCATGGACCGCCTGGAAGAAAGGAAATAATGGAGGGGTAATCCGATGGATAGGGGCTTCTTTAATATTTCCGATTACTTCGACTGTGATGGGAGGGTTTATCGGTTTTGGAACTGCATCATTTATAATGGTCGTCGTATTTTCCGCTCCGTTTGTTAAGCAACGGCTGTTGGTAGTTGTTTCAGGTCTCTTATTAACGTATCTCGGTTTGTCTGTCTGGGTGACTTATTCCAGGGATAGGGAAGAGATCAGAGATGTTGTTTGGGGGAATCAGGGGATGGATTCCAGGGTCTCCAGAGTATTTGATAGTTTTAGTGATTGGGAGTTCTTTGATATCACCGACAATGAGCATTTAGAGCGGATAGATATGAGGCTAAATCAGAATCACTTTGTGGGCCGATCCGTCGATTATATGTCGATGGGGGGAGAAGAATTTGCGAAAGGAGAAACGATCTGGTTTGCATTGATTTCTTGGATACCAAGGATCGTATGGCCGGGGAAACCTACTATAGGGGGGAGTGGCTCTATGGTCTCGGACTACACGGGAATGACCATGTCGGAAAACTCTAGTTTTGGAGTGGGTCAAATATTAGAGTTGTACTTTAACTTCGGGCACAAAGGGGTCGTTGTTGGAATGTTCTTACTGGGCTGTTTAATCAGGTACTTGGATATAAAATCAGGGATTTGTCTTGATAGGAGGAATCTCGTGGGCTTTATCCTTTGGGTGCTGCCAATGCTTGTTATGATCCAGCCGAATGGTTCCATGGCGGAAGTGGTATCTTCGTGTGTTTCAGCCGGGATTTTATCGGTAGGGCTAAACGTATATTTCAAGTTCTTTGAATCGCGTCGAAAAGGAGAGTTGCTTTCGGAAACCGAATTAAATCGTGAGCCCTAAACCCGAAACAATTCATCTTTGGGCTCCTTCGTTTACTGGCTTTGGTGGTGGGATTACGCAATTCAGTAAGGAGCTCTCTTTTGCCGTGGAGGGGGAAGTTATCTTATTCGGCAAGTTCGACGACAGCGGTTCTTTTGGGAATAGAAAATTATGGGGAACCGGGAATCTCGCTGGGTTTCTTCAAACGCCAATCTTTGTAATTCTACTTATTTTCAGGGCTCTGATTGACAGGCCGCGTCTGATTATTTCTACCCATGTGAATTTTGGCCCGGTAGCGCTTCTGATCTATAATTGGTTAGAGATTCCTTATATAATAGTCGCCCATGGGATTGAGGTGACTTCTGCGATTTCTAAATCACGGAGGAAGGCTTTGGTCAGTGCAGGCCGGGTTCTATGTGTCAGCCGTTGGACGCAATCTCTGGTCACTGATTTGGGTGTTAGTTCTGATAGAGTCGGTCTGATTCTTAACACCGTATCTGATGATAAATTTGTAGTTAAAGTAAATAGCCAGGGGGACCTGAGGAAGCGTCTGGGGGTTGCTGATTCTTGTAAAATTATACTTACAGTAGCTCGTTTATCAGCGACGGAAGGCTATAAGGGGTATGATCGTTTGTTGGAGTGTTTGCCTGCTGTCCGTCGGGAATTGG
>CALGUT010000171.1 GCA_937920335.1 uncultured Opitutales bacterium | reverse complement strand
TTCGAGCTTACGACACCGTGATAGGCTTCCAGCTTCTTCCGAAGGTCGCGGTCCCTCTTATTGCCGGTTTTCGCATTCACAGGCGCTGTGCTCTCATCGCCGGTATAGCTTACCCGGTACAATCCGGACTGGACCTTGCGACCACCGATTGCGAAATACATCGCTCCGTCGTCCGGATGAATGACCATGTCCGTTAGAGGAAGCGGAACACCCGAAATAAAATCCTCCTTTTCTCCAGTATAACTGGACCCTTGGGGGCGGAGATTGACCGAGTAGAGCTTACCCCAGCTCCAGTCCATGATGAAAAATGCCTTTTGGTATTTTGCCGGAAACTTGGCACCGTAGCCGAAAATAACTCCAGTGGGTGATCCGGCACCGATATTCACGGTTGCTGGAACGCTGTCGGCATACCACTCAGCCCATTTACCTGTTCCGTTTCTCCAGCCATAGTCGGAGCCACTGACGACGTGGTTGACCCGTGTAGGACGATACCAGGGTGTGTTAAAATCATATTCCATGTCGGCATCGTAGGTGAACAACTCGCCGTCTGCGTTGAAGTCAGCATCGAATATATTGCGGTAGCCCATGGAATAATTCTCCCAATGCTTTCCATCGGGCGACACTTTGTAAATGATTCCGGCAGGTGCCAGGCGCGAACGGTTGTGGCCGCGACCGTCAGGCATGCGAGGGAGCAGGTGATCTTCACCAAAGTTTGGATTGGGACGGGAGATGTCTACGTCGGTGGGCTCAGAGTTGTTGCCGCAGATGAGGAACAGTGATTTTCCGTCGGGTGACAGTTTGACGGCATGGACTCCGTGGTCGCCTCTGGAAGGGATTTGACGGAGTAGTTCGACGTGATCCAGCATATCGTCACCGTCAGAATCGGTAATGCGGTAAAGGCCGGATTTGGTGCTATCCTCGTAGTCGTTGACGCCGACGTAGAGGGAATCGAAGGCCCACAGCATTCCGTTAACGGCGCGGATATTCACCGGAATTTTTTCGACCGAATCCGGATCGAGTGCTTTGCCATGAGAAGGCGCTGGAAAGCGATAGAGACTCCCATATTGATCACTGGCGATGATACGGTTCTTACCATCCAATCCCAGATTCACCCAAGAACCCTGAGAATCCCCGGGAACGGAGTAGAGTAGTTCCACCTTAAATCCATCAGGCACTAGAATGTCCTCGATCGGTGTTGCCCGGTTCTCATTGATGGTGAGTCCTTCTCGCAGTTCGACTTTGGCTGCGAGGGCATCTTCAATCGCTTTTGGGCCATCAGCTGCTTTGAGAGTTTTGAACTCCACATTTTTCACAAAGATGGTCATGTCCGGTCCGCGGTGTAGTTGAAATCCAATGGCACCTGACTTGGATCGGTTGGCATCGCGATCGGTTACGTCCACGGTGACAATTCCGTTGATTTTGTGGATACTGCGACCTCCGACAGCGATGATTTCGTAGTCATTCCACTTAGCGAGATCGAAGTTGGGTTCGAGAGGTAGCTTGTCAGTTACCTTGGGGGTGGTCTTTCCTTTGTCATTCAGTTTTTTAGGCACGACTACTTTTTGCCCGCGTTGAGCGACGATTCCTCGGCCTGTTTTCTCACTGTAATACATACCCTGGTATTCCAACTTCGGGTGAATATCCATCTGGGGGCCGGAGAGTCCGTAAGGCACCTCTGCAAGGGGTTGTGCCCGATACATAATGCCGGAGTTGCTTTCACCGAGCATTCTGAGTCTCGCCTTCAGGTGAAAGTTCGTAACTTTGACATCCTTGTGGATCAGGAAGGTATTGGCTTCCAAAGGGTTGCCGATGGTCGTGCCAACAATCTGACCGTCTTCAGCTTTCCAGAGTTTTGAGTCTCCTTCCCAGCCCGATAGATCCTTGCCATTGAATAGCGGTTTAAATTCTCCCTGCGCTGCTTGAGACGTTAAAAGAGCCAACAAGAGAGCTCCTAAGAATGAGCGGGTTAGTATTGAGTTGAAACGTAGTGCAGTCGCTGAGTGAAACATATGCAGTGTTTTGAGATTAGGGTATATTAATACGGTTAGACCAAAGATCTGGAAGATGCCGTTTATTGAATGAGCAATTCGCGCTCATAGGCAAGACGGTTTACATCGCAAACTCCGTTACAGAAACCTTCTCAATAGATCTGGGGAACGATTACTTCATTCGGTACTTCATGGCGTCGATAGCCTTCCTGTCGGTCTCTGGGGGGGAGTTTGATATCTTCCCGTTCGATCGCCTCATAGGGAACGATACTGAGCAGGTGATGAATACAATTGAGACGAGCTCGTTTCTTGTTGTCGGCCGGAACGACCCACCAAGGGGATTTCTGCGAGTGGGTTTTGGCGAACATTTCTTCTTTGGCTTTTGTATATTGCTCCCAGCGGATACGGGACTCTAGGTCCATAGGGCTTAGCTTCCAGCGTTTTAGCGGGTCGTGTATTCGCGCATGGAAACGATAGATCTGCTCCTTATCCGAGAGGGAAATCCAGTATTTGATTAACTGGATGCCAGAACCGACTAGCATGTCCTCAAATGAGTTTACTGTCCGAAAAAATTCCTCCAGTGCGTCACCTGTGCAAAATTCCATGACCCGCTCGACACCGGAACGGTTATACCAACTCCGGTCAAACAGGACAATTTCGCCTGCCGCCGGTAGATGCTGAGCGTAACGTTGGAAGTACCATTGGGTTTTCTCCCGGTCGTTGGGCACGGGGAGTGCGGCGACTCGACAGACACGTGGATTCAGGCGCTGCGTGATTCGAGAGATAACGCGCCCTTTGCCAGCGGAATCTCTTCCTTCGAACACCACCACGATCTTTTTCCCCTCAGTAACTACCCAATCCTGGAGCTTAACCAGTTCGATTTGCAGCCGATGCAATTCCTTGAGGTAGAGCCTTCGAAACGCTCGTACTTCATTCTCTGATTTACCATCTTCGCTTGAATCCTCGTAGGGATCCATCGCGAACAATTCTAATTCTTCATCCAGGTGATCAATAAATTCATCCCGTACTCGATCTAAAAAATCGGAATCGATTTTTTCGGGTGTATGCTCTGATTCAGGGTTTTTCATCCCGAAAATGTTAGTCAGAAAGCATTCACGGTGCAATTCCTGAGAACCGATTTTACGGATTAGACTCTGAAGTTATTCTCCGACCAGGACATCGCAGCGTGAGAATGTCGCTTCAGCGTTACCGAGGGAGGATTCCAATTTAGGCAGGACTTCGCTCATTTTTTCCATGAGCCTCCACGGCGGGTTTATAACGATCATTCCGGATGCCGTCATACCTGTTTCTTCAGAGTCTGGTCTGATTCCCAATTCAAATCGTTGAATGTCCCTGATGTCACTCTTGATAAAACGATTTTCCAACTGCTGGACTCTTTCCCGGTCGACGACTGGATACCACAGTGCATAAGTCCCGGTCGCAAATCTCCTGTGTGCGTGTTGTATCGCCCTGAACACGGTCTCGTAGTCGGTCTTGATTTCATAGGAGGGATCGATCAGGATCAGCCCTCTCCGCGATGGAGGGGGTACTTGTTTGATGAGACCTTTTAATCCGTCTTCTTTGCGGACTTGGACGTGAGGGTTATACTCAAACAATTTTTGAAGCTCTTCAAAGTCCGCCGGGTGCAGCTCATATAGCCAGGCTCGGTCTTGTGGGCGCAGAAAGTCTTGGGCAATTAGTGGGGAGCCAGGGTAGTATTTGGAACCATTGCCTGGTTGGTGTTTTTCAACTGTTTCCAGAAAGGATTTTAGTTCAGGAAACGCTTCCTGACTCAGTCGATCGATACCGTTGCTGGCTTCGTTTAGTTT
>CALGUT010000170.1 GCA_937920335.1 uncultured Opitutales bacterium | reverse complement strand
GGGGTGGATCCGCTTTGCAAAGCCTATGTGTTAACGGGTGACCGTCGCTACGCTGAAACAGCCAAAATCTGGGCGCTGGAAGCAGCCCGGTGGGATCCGGATGGCGTGACCCGTATCAATGACTTTGGAGACAGCCGGATCATGCTTTCTATGGCCCTCGTCTACGATACCCTGCATGCGTTGCTGGACGATCCTGAAAAACAGCAGTTGCTCAAAGCGGTGGCCGCCCGCGGGGGTAACTTCTATCGCGACTATAAAAATAACAAGGAAGCTGTGGTTCTATCCAATCACGTATGGCAGCATATTTTTCATTACTTGTTCGATACCGCTCTGGCAGTTCAGGGTGACCTGCCGGAAGCTGACGAGTGGCTCACTTATTTATACGAAATGTTTCTCGCAAGGGCACCAATCCTGGGTGATACGGATGGAGGGTGGGCCCACGGGTTGTCCTACTTCACTATGAACATGGCTGTTCTGGTCGATGTGCCGCAGGTTCTTAAAAAGGTAACCGGTTTCGATTTCATTAAGCATACTCCCTGGTACTGGGAAAATACCTACTATTTTCTTTATGCCTTTCCACCAGGCTCGGCCGGTTCCGGTTTCGCAGATAATTCCGACGACTTGCCGGAACCACAGGGGGATTATCTGGCGTATGCCGACGCTCTTAGTCGCCTTGTTCAGAATCCATACGCGGCTTGGTACCGCGACCGAATTACGGATCTCAGCCAAAAGAATGACGCTATCGGTATTCAATTGGAAGATACCACGATGCTGCGCTGGTATCGACTAAAATACCTCTACGGTATTGCGCCAGCTGAACCGAAATCTCCCGAAGGATTACCTAAAGCCAGAGTCTTCGAAGGTGTCGGGCTCGTAACCATGCATTCCCAGGATCTCGCCAAGACTCCCGAAAAGAACTTGTTTCTTGCCATGCGTTCCAGTCCCTTCGGAACCTACAGTCACATGCTGGCCGATAACAACAGTTTCAATCTGGTGTACGGAGGTGATCGCCTCTTCTACCATACGGGGTACAAAGTAGCGATGAACGCCCCACATCGCCAACTATTCTACAAGCACACCAAAAGTCACAATGGTATCCTGATCGATGGTCAGGGACAACCTTACCACACTGAAGCCTACGGTTGGATCGAAAATTTTCTCACCGGTGATTCTGTGAGCTATGCCGTGGGCAATGCTTCCAATGCTTATGACAGTGAAAGTGAGCAGTTTGACGCAGGCTTGAAGACTTTCAAGCGCCACACGTTGATGCTCGATCCCGATATCGTGGTGATCTATGATGAATTGGAGGCGAAAAAACCGGTTGATTGGTCATTCTTGTTGCACAGCTATCATGAGATAAACTTGAACTCAGCAAACCGGGTATTGTTTACGGATAACGGGATGGGTAGGGCGAAGGTACATCTGTTTGCCTCGGATCAAGACACCTGGACGGTAACTGATAAATACGAAGTTCCGGCAGAAAGCTGGCGAGGTCTTCGGGATAAGCAAGGAGAGCTTCTCCAGTATCCCGACAATGCCTGGCATTTTGCCGCCTCCACCGGGAAAGTCAAACGGGCTCGTTTTCTGGCCATCGTTCAGGTTAAACCTTCCGGTGAGCTGATGGACTATGATTTCAGCGAGCTGCAAAAAATCGACCGCGACTCCTTTATGCTGGGAAATTGGAGCTTAACGGTTCCTATGGATGTGTCCATGGAAGCGCGTATCGATATTCTGAACACGTCGGATGGCGTGGCTTTTACCTCCAGCGGGAAAGAACTGGAAGCGGGAGATGAGGTATTCCAGGCTCGATCGTCGAACAGTGCCATACTCGCCGAACAGGTTAATGGTAACTGGATTTTTAAGGAAGCGATTCCCGGGATTCCGTCTGCTGCTGAAATCGCGTTGAAGGCACTCAATCTGAATTCTGGTGCAAGCTACTGATGGATAATATACCTGGAATGATTCCCGTCCTGCTTATCAGCCTAATGTGTTGTTGGGCTTGCACTCAAGATGCGGGGAGTGGAGACCATGAGCGGAATTCCGGCTTGAGGGATCAACCGCTGTCTCTTGAAATTGAGCAAGTTACCTTTGGCCCAGCGCATCATCTGTTTGGCTACATCGGTCAGTCGTTGACCATACCTTGGAGCGGGTCCGGTCGGTATATCGTAGCGTTGCAGACCGACTTTCATGACAGACTGCCAGCTAGTGAAGACACGGCCGATGTGGTCTTGATCGATACGTTCAATGACTACGCGCTCGAGGTATTGGATGAGACTCGAGGTTGGAATCTACAACAGGGGACGATGTTTTATTGGAATCCAGAGCAGCCGGATACACAGTTCTTCTTTAACGAACGCGACCCGGTGAATGGGGGAGTCTTTACCGTTCTTTATGATATCGTAACAAAAAAACGAATACGGGAGTATCGATACGAGTCTTATTCAATAGGAAACTCTGGTGTGGCTCCTCAAGGTGGGTTTTTTGCGGCTATCAATTATGGGCGCATGGCCCGGTTGCGACCGGTAACGGGTTACGCCGGTGCACTGGATCCAACAGATGGAGTGATGGCTCCAGATAACGATGGCATCTTTCTGGTTGATATCGAGACAGGTGAGGAAAGGCTCTTGGTGTCCTTTGAGCGACTAGCAGTCCTGTTGAAAGCGAATCCTCATTGGGAATTGCTTAACAAGCGATGGACCCCCGCTAAAACGCCAAGCGTTGAAACAGAGCAACCAGATACCTCCGAGGCGGCTTTATATATCAATCATACCCTGATCAGTCGTACGAATGAACACATCTACTTCTTCGTTCGTGGGCGACGGGACCGGAGTTCCATCTGGCTGAACGTTCCGTGTTCTATCAAAACCGACGGAACCGAATTAATGGTTCATACTACGTCTATTGGCGGTCACCCGGAGTGGGGGGAAGGGGACCTTATGATCGGTGCGCATGATGGACAGCAGGTCTTTTATGATTTACCCGGCCAAACGATACTATCCGATCAACGATTGGGTGATACGAGTATCTTTCCAAAACCCGAAGGCGATGTCTCGTTGTCTCCCGACGGTAAGTGGTTCGTGAATGGTTATCCCAGTGACGACCGACTATCAATCACCTACGTCATCATGCGATTGGAAGACGGTGCCTATGTCCGCTCGGAGTCCTTTGACCGCGGGCCCTACACCAAAGGCGACCTTCGAACCGATCCGGCTCCCCGTTGGAACCGAGACAGCAACGCCATACTCGTTCCTGGATGGACCGATGAAGGAACTCGCCAACTCTTTATATTGCGGGTCGGACTGTAACCCTGACTTGAGATCCATGTTTACGAATAAAATTCAGTTTAATCGACCGTCGTTAGTTTTAACCTGGTTTGCGATTGCGTGCCTTTTCCATGGAGCTTTGAGCGCCGTTGAAAGTGAATCCTTCTCGTGGGATAAAATGGAATCCATCCGCCAGTCGATAGTGATCCCTACCTTTCCCGATAAAGACTTTGATATTGCTGACTTTGGTGCGGTAGCGGACGGAAAAACGGACTGCACTCAGGCCTTCAAGTCAGCCATTGATGCTTGTTCGAGTGCGGGAGGCGGTCGTGTGGTTGCGACAGGTGGAGTGTTCAAATCCGGCCCGATTCATTTGAAGAGTAATGTCAATCTGCACATTGCGGAGGGGAGTACGATTAGTTTTTACACGGACCCGGCCAAGTTTTTGCCGGCGGTCCTTACTCGCTATGAAGGAGTAGAACTCATGAATTATTCTCCACTGATCTATGCCTATGGGCAAAAGAACATAGCGGTTTCCGGGGGAGGTATTTTGGATGGAGGAGCCAATGAGGACAACTGGTGGAGTATGACTCCTCCAAGGTCCGGTCAGCGAACTGAAGAAAATCCGCATACGGTTGATATTCTCTTCGCTATGGCCGAGAACGATACGCCAGTCTCGGAACGTTATTTCGGATTGGATTCCAAGCTTCGACCGACCTTCATTGAGCCGTATGCCTGTGAGAATGTGCTCATCGAAGGTATCACCATTGTCAACGCCCCGTTCTGGATGATCCACCCCGTGCTTAGTAAAAATGTCACAGTCAGAGGTGTCACCTGTTCGAGTGCGGGTCCGAATAACGATGGGTGTGATCCTGAATCGAGCGAAAACGTGCTGATTGAAAATTGTGTATTCAACACTAAGGACGACGGGGTCGCGATCAAAGCCGGTCGCAATGCCGACGGACGTCGTGTGAACACGCCAACCCGAAATGTCATCATCTCCAACTGTGTTATGAATACCAAGCACACCGCGGTGGCGATCGGCAGCGAAATGACCGGCGGCGTAGAACATGTCTATGCCGAAAATCTGACCTGTGGAGAAATCCAGCGTGTCTTCCGTATCAAGACGAACAGCATGCGTGGCGGCTTCGTTCGGCATGTCGGTTTACGCAATGTCACCGTGCAGGAGGCGACAGGTACGCTGATTGATTTCAATACCCGTTACGGTCGAGAGAGTGGCCCCTTTTTCCCAGTGGTGGAAACTGTAACGCTCAGCAACATCCATTGCGTCAAAGCAAAGCAAGCCATTTCGTTTGAAGGCACGGAGGACATGCCGATCCGACAACTTCAGTTATCCGATATCACGGTTGATACGTCAGAAAAGGCTTCGCTGTTTCATCATGTCCAAGCAACCGCTATCACTCGCCTCGACCTCGGGTTCGTGACGCCGTAACCTTGAAAACCACTTCATAACTAGAATTTTCGCTTATTCTGCTACTGGTAGGATTTTGCTTTTTAGCAACCTAGCTCATCGGAGGCAGCAGTATATTCGGGATTCTGGTTTAGAAACGGATACCTTTGAAAATGGGGTAAGCCTCCGTCTAAATGGTGGTTACAAGATTTGATGGCTGACCGGTCTTCCGAAAGTTCGAGTCCCGAAGATCGCAGTCACTTGTAGCATCTGGTTGGCTCAGTCGGGTCTTTGGGACGGGTTCGTTTCGAATATTCGGAATCATTCACGGGTTCTGACTTCAGCGTATCTTTCTGGAGAACGACTTTTTGCTGTTTAGAGCAAGAGAAACCGTCGGAATTTTTTAGAACATTAATGAACTTAGGGGGCCAATATTGAGTCTATAATTTTATATACTTACCTCACAGACAGACCTTAAGGCTTAAGCTGTTATTAAGTTTTATCGCTTAGAATTCAAGCTGTTGAGTTTTAGAATATACTTTTGAGCACCTTTCCCATTATCCATGTTTATTAACCGACCTTGTAGGTTGCCCGTCTTTGGATTGTTCTTTTTATGGTTGTTTTTAGACGGAGTCGTATCTGCCCAGGAATCGGAGAAAAAGATATCCGACACCGCTCTACGGGTTCCGGGGATCTTCAATAGTGTGCTTCCAGGAACTGAAGAGAAGAACAAGCTGAAATTTATTCTCCATCCGCATCTTGGTGACATATCCAAGCGTGATTATATCCGGACGGATGTGGGTTTATCTTATGGGTTGAGTGAGCAGTGGGACGTAATGACCAAAACCAGGTTCTATTTCGGTCATGGTCTTAAAGATGCCTCTTTTGGGAGCGACTTAGGATTGGCAGATTACGAAATTGAGACGAAGTACCGGATAGGAGAATTCCTTTTACCCGATTGGGAATCTGCTATCTCTCTTGCTTATGCCTCTCCGATTGGGACTCCCGAGCCAGCTGTAACAGACGGTCTTGTACATCGGGCTTTAACGTTGTCCTATGCCCGTCCCTTGGAATTGCATCCGAACGTACGTATTTTTTGGGGACTCACCACAGACATAATAGGCCAAACTGATGTAATCGGCCGCTTGGACGACAACGACCTGAGAGACAGCAATCAGAAGTTTTCCGGAGGATTTGTCTACACTCAGGGCACAACCAACTACACGTTTGAAGCGGGCTATTCCACAACGCGCATTTGGGGGAGCACCCGCGAGGATGTTTACTCAATCCGCCCTGGAATAGTGTTTCGAGTACCTCCCCGCTACACGCTTGGTTCCGAGGGCGAGTGGATATTTGGCGCTGCTATTCCCGTTTCTTATGGACCGGATGGGATTGATGTAGGGGTTGCTGTAAAATTGCGTCTGGACTTCGATTTCAAACGGATGATCAGAGGTGAAAAGAAGTCATCCAATTGAACTGTTTTGGGAGGGAGTAATAGTTGATCGTTTAGCTTTTAGCTGCTGAAAGATGACAACGGATAGGAATTTACTTGTGAGTGATGCAGTCGCAGGGAAGGGGAATTCGCAGTGGCATCATTCCTCATTGAAGACATGCAGACAGGCATCCTTGATTTACATTATCGAAGTTGTTTCTTAAGTTTCAAAATGGCTTTGTCCCAGCTGATTAGAGCATTCTTACGTTGGATATCGGTTTCATATTTCCCATTTTCCTGATACCAGGCTTTTCGCTCCTTAAAGGATTCGATCAAGGCTCCCGCATCCTCGGAGGAT
>CALGUT010000169.1 GCA_937920335.1 uncultured Opitutales bacterium | reverse complement strand
TTTAAACAACAAATTGGATTAAACCATGCATACGAATCAAACTCACCCAACTACCGAAGAAGAGATCTTTAAGAACAAACGCCGCAAGAGTGGTTTTACCCTGATGGAAATTCTGTTGGTAATGGCTCTGCTCGGCGGCTTGGTTGTGCTCGGATTGGTGAATGTTGATAAGATTCTCGGATCGGGTCAGGCCGATACTGCCCGTATTTTTGTCAATGATACGATGAAGGCTTCGCTCTTTCGGTATCGAATAGACAATGGACGTTATCCGACGACTGAAGAGGGGCTACAGGCTCTTGTAACCCAGCCGTCGGGTGCTTCGAATTGGAAGGGTCCGTATATGGACAACCTTCCTACCGATCCTTGGGGAGCCGAGTATAGGTATCTCTCTCCTGGTAAGAACAATACCGATGGATTTGATGTCTACTCACTCGGTAACGATGGAGTCGAAAGTGCCGATGATATCGGCAACTGGCAGTAAATTATCCCGATCTGAATATCATGTTAAAGCGAGGCTTCACATTACTGGAAGTCCTGCTCGCCATCGTGTTGGTGGGTTCTGCTTGGGTGATCTTCGCCGTTAATATGGACTCGCTTCTGGATAAGGATCCATTGGCCGAGCTTGAAAGTAGTTTTGTATTGGCGCAAACGGAGGGTCGGATGTTTGCATACGAGGACCGCCGGGCACTGGAACTGGCCTGGGATGTTAAAGAGAATCGGTTCGTACTGATTGCAACCGCGGTTGTATCGAGTTATCCGATCGAAGGTATCGACCTGGGGACGGTGAAGTTGAAAGCGACATTCTATTTACAGGAGCCTCTCTACAAAGGCGACTCGTTTGAAAATCCTTCTTGGTATGAAGTAGATAGCGTCGTACTATACGGTGATGCGACGTCTGCTCCATTTAAGGTGGTGCTCGAAGTTGGGTCGCGAACGCGTGAGTTGATTATCGAACCTTTCACGGGCTTTATCAGCCGCAGTAGCTAGTGAAAACGAATAAGCAGGGATTTACGATTCTCGAAGTCCTCGTCGCGGTGGTCATTTTCGCGGGTGCGGCGACGGTCCTGGTCTCGTCATACGTGAACATTCTTAGTAACTTTGAGGCGAGCCGATTGAAAGCAAATTTCGATGAGGAGCTCGCCTACGTGCGGGGAGAGCTTCAAACGATCAGTGATATTGAAGAGGCAGAAGACGGCTTGGATTTTGATATGGGGAATGGGGTGACGGGGAATTGGTATTCTGAGATTGAAATGACTGAGATCCCGAATCTGTTTACTGTGAATTTGTTCGTCGATATGCGAGATGCGGACGGCGAACGCCAGCAGCTGGAGCAGCTTTTCTATTTGCTGCGACCTTCCTGGAGTGAGGTTGATGAAGTCGATCGGGCGCGAGAAGACCTTCAGGAACGAATGGAAGACTTTCGAAAAGACCAGCAGTTTGGGTGGGACTTCAAAGAGTTATGATCTCTAGTCGGAATGGGAGAAGCGGATTTACGCTGTTAGAGGTACTCTTGGCTATCTTGCTAGCGAGTGGTATTATGACAGCGGTTTTGCTGCTCACGGTTGGCTTGGGGGATATATGGCGCGGAACCACGCCTGTGCGAAACCTGGAAGTTCATAGTCGCCAAGTGGTGGATTTCCTGAAACGCGGTTTTCGTAGAGCGCTTCCCGTCGAAACAGATGGGCTTACTTACATATTCCTCGATCATACGTCTGGGCAGTTTAATACCAGTGGAACTCCTTTGTTAACGTGGGAAGTTCGCGAGGCTGATGGCATCATTCCCTGGCAGGACCGTTCGTTACCCTATGTGATTTACCAATTGGAAGTCATCGACGATGTGGGCTTGGTTTTGTATTGGCAATCTCGGTTGGAAGTGGATTTTGAAGAGGTTCCGCCTCGGCAAACTTTGATTTCTGCATTCGTCACGGACATCGAATACCATTACTACGACTCGGAGCTGGAACTATGGGAGCTTGAGGAAGAACCTCGAACGAATACGGAGCGCCGCTACGATATTCCCAGGCGAATCAAGATAGTCTTTGAAGCGGGGGAGGAAGAACCCCTCAGCTATGTCATTAATTTACCAAACCCCAATGAAGGGATCCCTGTCTTCTGATGTTGTGTTTTAAAAATCAGTCAAAGAACGAGGGGGACGGAGCCAATGTGAGCGGGAGATTTCGAATGGGCCGCTACATGGGATCAAATTCAAGCCAGCCGAAACAGGAACCTATGAAAGATCGTAGGCGGGGGAGCATCATTATCTTCGTATTGGGAATGATATTTTTGCTCAGTATCTTGCTGGTGCAGTTTATGGAACAGATTCTTCCGCACATTCAGATGAATGCTATGAAGAATTCTGAAAGCGATCTTCGGCGGGTAGCTTATTCGAGTCTTGAGGTCACATTGGCGGTTATGGCTGAGTACGCTGAGCTCGACAATGCCTTGTACGCCCCGACTCAAGGATGGCATAACCCTCTGGAGTTTGCCGGAATTAGCTTCCTGGAGGCCGATTCTGTCTCCATCGAATTCCAAGACGAATCGGGAAAGCTTCCATTTTCCAGTCTTTATGAAGATAACGTCACTTTTCTTGTGATATTGGGAGACTTGGGCTTCGACGATTATACGGCGACCGAGTTGGTGGATAAGTTTCAGGATTGGGTAGATGAAGATGATCTTGTGCGCCCCGACGGTGCTGAAAACGATTACTACCTGGACGCAGCCATACCCTATGAACCGGCTAACCAACCCTTAAGCTCACTCAGGGAATTGAGTCTGATTGGTGGATTTCGTGAAGAGTTCTTTGATCTTTATGGCCGACCGACCGACCTTTATGATCGTTTCGAAAGTCTCTTCTCTCCGGTTAACGATGGTAACGTGAATATAAATTCGGCAGATCCGTCTCTATTTTCGATGGGTGAGGAGGGTGTTAATTACGAACAAATGGACTACTGGGAATTCCTTGCGGGCGATGATGGGGCGCGAGGAACCGACGACGATCGCTACTTTTCTGCCGCTTCCCAGATTCCACAGTCATTAAAAAGTGGTATTCCGGGTGTAACCATCACGAATGAAATCTCATGGTTGACCGTCATCATTCGGGCAAAACGTGGGTTAAGCGTATTCGAGTTGAGGGCCCTTATTTCAATGAGTGGTGAACTTCCCAGTAACCGCAGGACTGAGTTTGAACGTTTTAACCGCGAAGAGCCTGTTTTTTCGATCGAAGATAATTCCGAAAGGTCGGAAGAAATTGGCAACCTCAACTATCCGTTTACGGTCGTAGAGATCCAGGAAAATGAAATTGTGCTTTAATCCTTAAAGAAACCCCTTAACTTCACTTCTTAATCCTATCTTAATGCCAAAATTCCCGCAATGGATCCAGCAGCTCTCCGGATCTGAAGAGTCGATCGAACCGGTGCTCGTACCCGGTAACTGGTTTGTCTCCAGGGCGTTTTCTGTACCCGAAGAGCTTAAGGCGAAAGAACTTGAGGAGTTCGCGGAACTGAGTGTTGAGGAGATGTCTCCGTTTAATTTGGAACAGCTGAATTGGGGATACTTTTTCGGCGAAGATTCGAATCGAATTTTCATATACGCGGCCTTCGATCAGAAACTCCGGCGGGACTTGGCTGAATCAGATCAGTATGACTACGCGTTTCCAGATTTTGTACAGAGCTTTGGCTTGAGGTTTGAACGCCCAACCTTATTTTTCCTGCTCCATGAATCCACGTTGACTGGCATACTTTTGCCTGCGAATGATCCGGTTCCCCAGACTGTGGTGGGAATCACGATGGAGCCTGAATTTAGTTCGACCGACTTGGAGTCTGCGAAGAGCATGATCACTCAAAGGGTCTCCGGTCAGGTAGCTCGGCAGGATGAACCGACATTGGCAATTCCGGTGTCAGATTTCACTGAGGTGGATGTCTTGGATCCGATTTATCGACGGGATTGGGAATTTAAGGAGAACAAAGCGAGACCATCGATTCAGCTTACTCCGTATGGTGACTACGTCGGGGATCCATTGCATGTCGCTATCAGTTCGAGTAGTAAGCTCTGGGCGATGGATGTGCGAAAAGCGGATGCAAAAGAGCAGTTGGTCAAGAAGTATGGGTGGACGCTATGGTATTGGCGGGCTACTTTGATTGTATGCTTGCTATTCTGTCTGTTGGCGTTCGCTGAGATCGGGCTTTTTGCTTTGAGTAAATGGAATGCCAGTCGGTTGATCATAGCCCTGGAGAAGCGTCCACTTGCCGAAGAGGTGGAACAGAAATCTAATATCCTGGCGAAAATTAACCAAATCACGACCAATCAACTATTACCGTTTCAGATGCTGGATGTTGTTAACCAGTACCGTCCGGATAGCGTATATTTGACCCGTTTTTTGGCAGAAGGAGGCAATGCGATTCAGGTGGAGGCGGTCGGGCTCCCTACTTCCGATATTAACGGATTTCAAGAAGCGTTACGAGAAGTCGAGATTATCAGTACTGTGACGATCAGTAACAATCGGGTAGCTAATAACCAATCCAGCTTTCGGCTGCGTGTTGAATTTAAACCAGGGGCATTGGCGCCTCAAATATTACTGACCGAGGGATGATCGCAGAACTTAGAAGACTGTATAAACGGACTTCGACTCGGGAGAAGTTTTTACTTCTGATGTTTGTCGGGGGCATCGCACTCGTATGGCTAATGTATTCGTTAAACAGGTACGGTAGCGGGTATAAGATGCTCTCCGGGACGAATCAACAGATTGAGTCTTACGATCTATTTCTCTCCCAAAAAGATCGTGTGGAAGAACAGTTGTTGGAGAGGTCCTCCGAGTTGGATTCGTCCAAGACGCTATCGAGCACGGAGCTAGTCAGCCGTTTAATTGGTATCATCGATGAGATGGATCTCAAGTATTCTATCAATAGCCCACAGACTGAGATGGGGCCGCTCTTCACTTTTCATAATGTGAGGCTATCTGTGAATAAGGCGGAGCTTGAAATGGTCCTACGTCTGTCGGATCGGCTGAAATCGTTGGTGCCTTACGTAACTCTGGATCGCGTTGTTGTTTCACCTGATCGCTCGAATCCAAACCTGTTGGACGTGCAGTTTTTTATATCCTCCCTTGAGATGAATGCATCCTCATCCTGACTCTTGGCGTTAAATAAATGTTAGCAATTAGACATACGGAAACAACTCCGTCCGACTGCGGAACCTTCAGGTTCAATGTGACTCGACTAAATTAGTCCTGCATCCGACTCGTTATTTTATACTATGACATTACAGAAAAAATCCCAAACTGAGATAAGCGTTTTCAAGGGAAGACTGTTTATTGTTCTATTTCTTTTTCTTGGACTTTCTGCTTCATCAGTTTCACTGAAAGGTCAGGGTGGAAGCGAGGTGGCTCCACTTATTTTACGGGGTGATTCTGTAGATTCCGTATTGTCGTTGTTGGAGAAGTTGACGAACCGGTCGGTGTTGCGACCTCAGGGACTTCCTGGTCCACTGTTTAATTTTACTAGTCAACGTCCATTATCTGTAGAGGAACGTATCGTAGCGATTGAAAGCTTACTGGCATTGAACGGAATCGCTGTGATCGAACAGGGAAGCCTGTTTCTTAAAGTTGTACCCTCCTCATCCGTTACAGGAAGAACGCCGGAGTTCATCGACGGAGATTTGAGTGATGAGGCAGATACTGAGGGTGTCTTCACTAAGTTTTTTACTTTGAATCATCTGACGACTTCAGAGGTCCAACCCTTAATTCAGCCCTTTCTGAGTCCGGGAACGGGCCAGCTATTTCTTTATGAAAAAGCGAATGCGATGCTGATAACCGATAGTATGGTCAATCTGAAGCGGGTTCAGATGGTCCTCGATGAAGTTGACCAGCCATCGAATCCCAATGTGTTAGTTAAGTTTTACGATATTGAGCACGCTGTAGCGTCCGAGATTGTTGCGCAAGTTGAGAGCATTATCACAGCCGGCTATGGAAAATACTTGAATTCCAATTCAACGATTCGCTCGGACGATAGAACAAATCAAGTGATCGTGGTCACTCATCCGAGTAATTTGCCAGTGATTGAGCAGTTTATAAAGGAGATCGATACCGATAAAGGCCTGTCCATCTTTAATGAGGCAATTGCTCTTAGGCATGGCGATGCGATTGAGATTGCAGGAATCTTAAACGAAATCGTTTCGGGGCAGGTCGATCCAAACAGTGCTGGTCAGGCAAACCGTCGTTCGACGAATACTCAGACCCGTCCCGATGGGGGGGCTGGGAATGCCACTCCAGCTCCGCAACCGACTCCTTCAGTCACGGTACGTGGCAGTAACCGGACAACCGGCGAAGAATACGGTCTACAGTTTAGCGATAACCTAACCATTGTTGCTGACGAGCGGAGTAACGCGCTGATAGTAACCGGAACCAAGCGCGATATTGACCAGGCTCGTCAGCTGATTGAGAAAATCGACGTTTTGCTCCCTCAAGTGAGAATTGATGTCGTGATCGCTGAAGTGAGTTTGAATGGAAGCAACGGATCGGGAATTAACGAATTCGGATTTGATTATGCGGGAAATTGGGATGGCAGTTCGTTTGGGCCTATTTCAACGAATGCCGTTGATTTACTTCCTAATGGAGACGATGAAGGTATTTTCCCATCTGCGCTTTCAATGGAAATCGTTTTCAAGATCGCGGAGTCTAAGGGTAATATTCGCTTGATCAATGTTCCAACAATCGTGGCTACCCATAATCAAGAAGCGAACATCGTTGTGGGTGAGGCGCGGCCGATCGTTACGGGGACTCAAACAAGTGGAGTCAGTGGATCTCTTTCTAGTCAGGTTCAGTACCGCGATATTGGTATCGAACTCACCGTGACTCCGCTCATAGGGGCTGATGGTTCTATCCAGATTCAGATTGAGCAGGTGGTAGATAATCTTGGGGGTACGGTTACTATCGACAACAATGAACAACCTATAATTACAACTCGTAGAGCTTCCTCTTTCCTTACGGTGTCTGATGGAGAGTTGATTACGTTGGCTGGTTTTCAAGAAGCGTTTACTGACAATACCAATGAAAAAGTGGGACTTTGGGGTGACCTCCCTATCATCGGATCGTTATTCCGGCCCCAATCAGAAACGTTTCGGGATACCGAATTGATATTTTTTATTCGTCCGAAAATTCTTAGGACTTCAGCAGAGGCGAATGCAGACGCGTTAGAGAGTGCAGCAAAATTTCAAGATGCGGATTTAGTCCAACGCGCGCTTTCAGGGGACGTTGATCTGATTGACGACGACGAAGAGGATGCTCCCCAAAAATCAAAGTCCGATGCCAGGGTGAAAGGATTCAAGAAATGAAAATTCTAAATCTGTTAATGGTAGTTGTAGTAAGCTCGAGTCTGAGTGCACAGACGGGGCGATCGCTGCTCGAAAATTCACCTTTTCTTCCTCCGGGTAAAGCAGCCGGTGGTAGTTCCCAGGAAGAGTTAGGACCTGCATCGCTTGCGAAGTTGCAGTTGCGGGGTATCACCTCGATTGATGGAGAATATATATTTAGTATTTATAATCCTGATACGC
>CALGUT010000168.1 GCA_937920335.1 uncultured Opitutales bacterium | reverse complement strand
CTAATATCGAAGGTAATGATGAGATTCCTCGAGTTCTGCAAACAGGCTCGGATGGTATCGGGCTCTACCGCACCGAGTATTTGTTTCTGGAGTCGGGAAATATCCCCAGTGAAGAAGAGCAATTCAAGGCCTATCGGGAAGTTGTAGAATCAATGAAGGGGTTACCAGTAATCCTTCGTACGTATGACTTGGGTGGTGACAAAGTACTTCAAAGAAAAGACCTCGTAGGAAAGGAAGACAATCCGTTCCTTGGCTGTCGCGCCATTCGCTTTAGTTTACTTTACCCTGAAGTATTTAAAGATCAACTACGAGCGATGCTCAGGGCGAGCGCTTTCGGAAATCTAAAAATCATGTTTCCGATGATCAGTAATCTCGACGAGTTGCTTGCTGCGAATAAACTTGTCGATGAGGTCAAAGAAGAACTTCGCTCGAATCATGTGGAGTTTGACGATACGATGGAGGTCGGAATCATGATTGAGATTCCGTCTGCGGCAGTGATTTGCGATATATTGGCAGAGCACTGCGACTTCTTTAGTATTGGTACCAATGACTTGATGCAGTACTTGCTTGCGGTTGATCGCGGTAACGAACGCGTTGCGAACTTGTATGAGCCGTGTCACCCAGCGTTGCACCGGATGCTGAAGCAAATCGTGGAACATTCGAATGCGAAAGGCCAATCGCTGAGTATTTGTGGTGAGCTCGCCGGTGACCCTACTTTTATTCCATTGTTGATTGGATTGGGATTACGGAACCTCAGTGTTTCTCCCAATTTTGTTCCGTCGGTAAAATATTTGATTCGAAAACTGTCGATCACCGACACTGAAGAACTTGCGTCCAGCGTGCTTGGAATGGTCGATACGGGCCTTGTTTTTAAGGCCTTAAACGAGTTTTACAATTTGAAGAAGTAGCTTTTTGCTATTCTTGAATATAGCAGCCGACGGCTCGCGTTCGTTTTGGTTCGAACTCATCGCCAGAGAGAATCAGGTCCAACGCATCGGTGAGGTCGTTCTCGGTTGGATTGCGTCTCCATTTTCCAAAATCAACGTATAGATCGTTGATTCGGCCCCGGTAGGCCCAGATTCCGGTTTCGGGTAGATAAACTGAAACCTCAGGAGTGACCATGGCGTCCGCCTGGTCGACTAAAACATGATCCTTATCGATTAATGCGGGCATTTTATAGCCGTAGTCAGACCGGTGGGATTCTATATCTTCAAGGGTTTCACTACTCATCGGATAGACGCCGTAAAATTCGATTCCTTTTTCTTTGTAGGCTTCGTAGATACGGTTTACGAGCGGCGCGTAGCGATTTGAAATAGGGCAATCAGAAGCCAGGAATATGAGAACAACCGCTTTTGATTTCCCCTGGAGGGGGTCAATAGGCTCACCTGCAATTGTAAGAGGAGATGGCTGGTTTTCATTACTCAGCATGGGGTACTGAAACCCTAGAACTACGAGAAGAATGACTGAAATTCTTGAAACCATACAATCAATCTAACGCAAAAAGCGTAGGTTGCCACTTTAACCACTAATTATTCTTCGGGAGCTGCACCCAGTCTGAGAAAATAGCGGCTTGTCCCTTATAGGTCCCTTGAGAATCAATTAAGTTCCAGACAGTGGCTTGTTCTATGAGGAAACGCTTGCCGGATTTTGATATTCTTATTCCCGTGTAGTCGTCTATGTATCCGTTTTTACTTACGCGTCTCATGAGTTCCGCGCGTTCTTCTCGTTCATGGGGCTCTGCTGTGAGTCTGGATGGCATCTGTATGAGCTCTTTCCATGAAACCTCAAACAACGACAATACCGTCTTGTTGCCGTAGTTCAGTATAGGATCAGAGAGGGGTTGGTAGTGTGACAGCAGAGCGAAGGGTGCTTCAAAAAGGTATTTTGCTCCGGCTCTGGAATCGAGAGAATCGTCAATGAGGTCCTTTCCAGTCCAATCCCTAAAGCTGCTACGGAGAAGGTCTGTGTGAGGGCCGTGGAATGAGTTCTGTTCGTTAGGGGACTCCATCCGCTACTTAACGAAAAAGGTTGTACTTAATAATCGAATAGATGGCTCTGAAACCATCCGTCCATTGGATCTTTTTGCCTTCTTTATAGGTTCTTCCATAATAAGAGATACCCACCTCAAAAATCCTGACATCCAGCTTGGATATTTTGGCTGTGATTTCCGGTTCTACGCCAAACCGATTTTCTTCAATCGTGAGTTTGCCAATGACCTCTTTCGTAAAGACTTTGTAGCAGGTTTCCATGTCGGTTAGGTTGATATTGGTCATCATATTCGAGAAGTACGTGAGCATTTTGTTCATAACAAGATGCCAGAAGTAGAGCACTCGGTGAGGTCTTCCACCCATAAAGCGGGATCCGTAAACGACGTCTGCTTTTCCGGACATAATCGGATCCAGCAGGGTAGGGTATTCAACAGGATCGTATTCCAAGTCAGCATCTTGAATCAGCACGATATCTCCAGATGTACGGGCAAACCCTGCGCGAAGGGCGGCACCTTTGCCTTGGTTTTCTTGCTGGAGGAGCAGTTCATCATATAAATGCCCAAGGTTATTTTGTAGGTGCTCTCGGGTTCCGTCGGTTGAAAAGTCGTCGATTATAATAACTTCCTTATCATCTACCTGTGAATTTTGAACAGCCGTTAAGAGTTTTTCTATAGTTGCCAGTTCATTGAAACACGGAATGACGATAGAGACTTTCATGAGCGACTGAGCAAGGTAATTGGGTTCCAGTAGTGGAACAGAGGAAAGCGGTTTCTAAGGGGGCTAGGCAAATAAGAAATGAGAGTATCTTTTGCCCAGGTTTGGATAATGACTTTATTGGCTCAAACTTATGGAGCCATCGGCTCGGCACCTTCGTTTTCGGCGTCGAAGAGTTCGAAACTAAAGCCGGCCATCCTCCAGATCTTCGGGTACATTAATTCACTTGTGAAAAGCAGTCGGTCTTCTGAATCGCGGAACCAAGCCCTCCCTTCAGCGAGGCCGTCAAATCTTAGGAAGCCTAGCTGATTATTCATGACAGTTCTTGTTTCGGCGTGTTTTCGGATCGAGATCAGCCACTCAGAAAAATCTGAACTGGGTTGAGTGACGGGAGTAAACGGTTCTTCTATGGCTTCATCGGAGAACGTACTCGTCCTGCTCTTAAGAACGGGCCCCCAGTAGGGTACGTCTGAGGGGATGTACAAGTTCGCAGCTTGGACGTTATTCAGGTAGCCGGTCTCAAATTCTTCGATTTGTTGGACGTAATCCTTGAAAAAAAATAGCTGAGGTTCGCGCGCCCAGTGGTTCAGTAAGGGAAGGCCGCTTATGAGTAATGCGCAGTAGGCAGCCCAAATTCCGTAGAACCAGGTGGGCGGCTTGTGCTTCAAACGATCATAAATGATAAGCAGCAAAATAAGAGTGATCGATAGAGAGGGTGTTGTCAGGTAGCGCACATGTCTCGGTAAATCGATTTGAGCGAGGTCGGCGAGATAAATTGAACGGGTCATACTCAATCCGATCATCAGTAATGATGAGCCCAGAAGAATGAGACCTGTGTTACCAATCTCGGTTCGTTTATACTTGTAGAGTAGCGCAGACACAGCAACGAGTACGAGGACACCAAAGATATCGAGCAATAAGGGTTGGATGGCGACAATACTTTCTGAAATCGGCTGGCCAATGACTCCGGTTCCTAGCGATCCTCGAATGATTAGGCGGTCCAACGCAGCCGGAATCTGTGACCATACAAACTCGCCCGTCCGTTCAGAGTCTCGGATCCTTAATAATAAGATAAAAGCTGCGACGACACCCAAGTTCATGAGCGTAAATGCACTCCATTTCCTCTTAGAAAGATCTTTGGCATTGAACGTTGATAGTAACAGGAAGGGAATGAGTGCCAAGTTCTCGGGGGTTGACCAAGTGCAAAGGATAGATGCACTCATGGTTCCTAGCTTCCCTGATTTGCTTGCGGGCGACCGCATGACAAGGAGCATCGGGAGCAAGAAGGCCAGATACAAATGTTGTCCCATGACTAAGCCCAGGTTTTCCGAATTGTGTACCAGCGCCAGTATTAGGCAAATTGCGGCTCTCGCGGTATCGGAAGGGAGCAGGTGGCGGAAGTGGGGTAGGTAAAAAATGCTGAAGATGAACCCATTGGTTCCGATGCCGACCAACGCATACAGGTAGGGTTGGTAGACGAAGGGAAAGTTCGAGAGGAGTTCGGCGTAAATGCGTGGTAGCAGATGAAAATAGCCGGCGTAAGGCGTGAGTAAGGAACTCAGCCAGTTGGTGTTGAATGCCTCGGCAAAGAATACCCATGCATCTTCAGCGACGAACTCACCAGCTAACCAAAATGTAGGGATGCGAGCCATGACTATAGCTATCAGTAGCAGCCATAGAATTGCATGTTTCGGAGCTTGATAGCTCCAGGATTCCGCTTTTGATCCCATAGGGCCTAATGATACATCACCGGTTATAAGGGGTATGACTGTTGGATTTGATCGGAGATTCCAGATTGAGAAAATTAGGTCTAGTGGTGATGTCTTTCACGATGCTGTCTGAGCAGGTCTTTGCCATAGTCGTTTCCGTTGGGCGTACGAATGACCGCGTGTATATGCTGACGAATTGGAGATCGATTTGGAAACTGTTGTCTGAGCCCGACTGGGTTTTGGTGGTCGAACTCGATGAGTACAACCGGACTGTGAATGCGGTAATAGAAAACGGCGTCATCGTCGGTAGTTCCCTTCCAAGCAAAGTAGGTGTCGTCCCAGTGGTCTACAATCTCGCTCATTCTAACCTTGGCATGTCTTTCTTTTATTTGGCCGATGAAAAGCCCGATGAGTGCCCGCAGTTCTTTGGTTTGCTTCTTATCTAACTCAGTGACCGGTAACCCTTCGTAAGGCAGGATGGCATTGTCTTTGAAAGCTTCTGTCTGGTTGTGGTTGCCGGTCTTTGATTCAGTAACGACTGCTAGTTTTCGTTGCTCGGATGATAACCCCTGGGCAAATGCCAAGGCTTGGTTTTGTTCATCCTGCAGGATCTCTATACCTGCAAATTTTCCTGTATCGGTGGTGACTGGTTCGGATCCTACGAAGGTGGGTGTTGTCACCAACTGGTCTCCTAATACGAAGAAGTTGATGATGAGGTGATGTCCATCGATTTGCCAGCCCCAGGGCTCCGTTGCTGATGGGGTTCCCATGATCGTTATCCAGTAAGCCCATTCGCCCAGTAAGAACATGTCTCCCTTGAGTTCTCCCAGTGTGTGATTCAGCTTCATGATATCGCGGGCGAGTTGAAACCCCTCGTCGCTCAATGAAGCTTTCAGGAGATCAAACGCGGCTCCTTTTTGAGTGTCGTTCATGTCCTCAAAACCGATACCAGCCCGATCGTAGAAATGCTGATTCATCCAGCTCCGCCATTCGTTGTCATCTACCGGGAAAAGGGTCTCTTCACGCTGGGTATCACTGAGTGTGGCTATAAACGCGTCGGCAGCGTTTTTGATCGGTTCGGTGGAGGCACCTGTGGGTTGGATTTTGAATACGTTCGGTTCAACTGTCCCGTTCGTTGTTATCCCTACAAATGGATCACTTGCTAGCGTTGCCTCCTGTTGGCGCGATCGTTCTTCGAAGCGCTTCAGTTGCTGCTGCTCCGAGTTTTGAGCCCACATCGTGAGGGGCATGCAGGTGAGGAGTAGCGGTAGTTTGTAATGTTTCATAATTAAGCTGGGTGAAGCTCGATTTTCTTTCCGACGATAGCGAAATTGTCGATCATCATGTTTTGGTCGTACATTTCAGAGATCACGGCGGTTACGTGTGGGTTTTGTAGAGCCCAGAGGTAGGCTTTGGATGGCAATGAGTAGTCGCCGGGAACCGTAGTGTTCAATTTTTGAATACGCCACTCGGGGATGGGTTGTAATGGTTTGAATCGGGTTTGGACAGCGGCTGCCACTTTCATGGCAATAAAACCCATGCCGTCCTTGTGGGCGCGCTCGATCGGTCCTTCCATGCTCCCCTGATTGGCTATATTGTAGGTGGACATAGCGAGGTCGCGCGAACGTTGAGCGACTGCTTTTTCAAGAATGCGAGGTGCGTCTGTATGACACGAGTAACTAGTGAAGCGGATCTTGCCCTGTCTTTTAACGGTTTCGAAGAATTCATCGATGATCTCATCATCGAGCTCCTCGGGGAGCCGAATGCCATGCGGGCAGTGACAGATGTCGACATAATCAGTCTTTAGACGTCGTAAGCTGGTATCGAGCGTTTCGAACATGGCTTTCTTGATCCGAGCTTTCCATTCCCGCTTGTATCCATATTCTTGTTTGATGGCCAGGCCCAGATAGTCCCTTTCTACGCTTTCGAAATGTCCTCCAAAGTAGGGATAGAAGTATCCGGGTTTGCGAACACCACGTTCGTTCAACATATCCAACGCTTTCTTGCGCAACGCTTCCTGCTTGTCTCCAGGCAGGCCCTTGAAAATTTCGTCACAGATGGTGTTCGTGGTTGCCGTGTAACTGGCCACCTTGGTGGACACAAAGACTTTGTCTCGCACCCCCGGTTGGCTGAGTAACATGCCTAAGCCTTCCTCGCTTTTACCGCCGCTGTAGCGTGAACTGGTGTCGAAATAATTGAGGCCTCGTTCTATTGCGTAGTTGAATCGCATATAGGTTTCCGGGAGCATGGGGCCGCTTCCCCCTTGAACGACTTCAGAAACCATCAGGCCGGTTGCTCCCAGTTGACGGTAAGCCATACCCGCCTGTTTGTTGCGCCATTCAATGGGATGCTGTTTGCGCGCTTGCTGAATCGGTTCTTTGGCTTGAATCGAGCTACCAGTAGCGGCTAATGCACTGGCTGATAATAGCGAACCTTTCAAAAACGATCTACGACTGTGTGACTGATTTTGAGATGATGCTTCCATGCATTAAGGATTTAAGTTCATGATTGATAAGTAAACGAAAATGAGTGTTGTGCCTTTTTTCAGATCTGTGTTGGTTCGAATAGACTGCAGTATGTCTTAAGTGATTACCCGTTTGCTTATCTAGGTGATAATACCAAATTGCATAAAAAGAGATTCTGACGAATGCAGTCGATTGACAGATTGCAGAGGGGGACTTGGAATGGGAAGTATGTTGTCCTCGAATATTTTTTCTCTTCTTAGAAAATTCTTAAGTGAACGGTCATCAGATGTTGTTGGTAAGCCTCTAAAGGTGTTGTCGATGGTTCTTGTCAGCATGCTGGCCTCTCAATCTGGTTTTTCTCAGTTTAATGGATTCTTTCAAGAGGATGAGGCTGATCTCAACAAGTTTGAGGATGGCGTTATTTTTGGGGTTATCGGCGGAGATGGTTTTGTCTTGGATGCCAGTTCCCCTGCAGATGAAGGCAACGTGATAACCTATGAGATTCCATCATTGGTTAGATTCAATGATTCAGGAACGCAACTCTGGTCGGCTTACCTGGACGCAGGTGATGGAAGCTCAGGGGCTCAAATACTAGCAAATCCGGTAGATACTTCTAGGGGCTGAAGTAGCTAAGGGTTAGTGCTTGGTTGATTTATACCAGTGTTTAAG
>CALGUT010000167.1 GCA_937920335.1 uncultured Opitutales bacterium | reverse complement strand
TTGGTTGGCAGGCAGATGCGGTGCGACTGCTTGCCCGGACAATGCTTGTAGTTTTTCTTTTAGCACTAGAAATGTGCTAGGAAATTTGTCCTTAACATCCTGTTTCTCATACGGGTCGTCCTTGAGGTTAAATAACTCCCAAGTTTCCTCGCCGAGTGAAGTTGTGGTTATCGCGGTGGCTTCACCGTTGCGAACCAGTTTCCAGTCATTCATGCGAATCGCGCCGCGGAAGGGAGTGGAATCTAGAAGGATGAAACTGTGTGGCGACGAAGCACCCTTTGAGATGGTTGCCCAGGCGTCTTTGCCGTCGATGGGGTGGTTTTGTTGAGGCTTGCTTCCACTTAGCTTTAAGAGCGTTGGATATAGGTCTGTGATATGTAGTGGCTCTTTTACTACAGAGCCGGCTTTGATTTTACCGTCCCAAGCCATGATAGTCGGTACGCGCACGCCGCCTTCGTATACGTAGGATTTCTGTCCACGGAGTTCTCCGTTGGAACCGACCGCGGTTATCCCACCATTGTCGGAGCAAAAGAAAAAGAGCGTGTTCTCTGCGGGCAGCTTTCGATTCGCAGCTGCCACAATCTTTCCGATAGCATCGTCCATGCTGGTGACCATAGCAGCAAAGGTCCGGCGTCTTCCTTCCTCTACGTGCTGGTTGCGTGCAAGTTGACCTTCAGTTGCCTGAAAGGGGGAGTGGGGCGCCTTGAAAGGAACATAGAGAAATAAGGGTTGGTTTGTATCGTGTTCTTCGATGATTCTGGCGGCTTCAGTGCCGATCAAGTCGGTCGTATAGCCTTCGTCGAAGTTAGCCTGATCGTTGCGATGCCAATCATGCCCGCCGTCGCGTATGTGAGTAAAGTAATTCAGGCCGCCATTGTAGTGACCATACTGAGTATCGAAGCCGCGTTGGAGAGGTAGATACTCTGCCTTAGCGTGACCGAGATGCCATTTTCCTACAATGGCGGTTGTGTATCCATTGTCTCTCAGTGCCGATGGAAGCGTTTGTTCATCCAATGGGAGCCCATGTTGGGCCCAGGGGCGAACCACGTTACTTTGTAAACCGAGCCGGATGGGGTATCGCCCAGTCATGAGACCGGCCCGGGTAGGCGTGCAAACCGATTGCACATAAAACTGATCTAGCTGCACGCCTCGGTTTGCCAACCGATCAATATGGGGCGTTTGAATATAGCCGCCGTGATAACTGACATCGTGCCATCCTAAATCGTCGGCCAACAAGATTATGATATGGGGGCGCTCGGCTCCAACGCTAAAGGCCGAGGTTAAAAGGCTGATTAGTAGGGCTAGTAGCAGAGTAGTGGGCAGTTTCATCAGGTAACTAAAAGTTGGGTACTCGTTGTGATTTGCGGATGAGTTATCTTGGTCGTTTCACATTGATGCCATTTTTATGGCCGATTTCCTAAGTAAGATTTTGGATGGGGTCTTGATAGGCATTTTTGCGCTCACCGAATGTAACGAATCAATCAAACGAAACTTCATCGATGCTGCCAAGTCTGGTTTCTGGTTGAGCAGGTCATTTTCGTAGTGATAGTTGTAGGTCAATTCATAGGAACTCTGACGAATGGCTGACGAGGGGTAAGCGCCTTCACCTTGGCAATGGGGAAATTGCCAATACATATCCTCACGGTCAATACTCTTACCTTTCAGCAATGGAGCGATGCTGATTCCATCCATGTCATTCTGTTTGGTTTCGCTGATGCCTGCCATTTCGAGAAAGGTTGGATAAAGGTCGGCGGTATTGACTCGCGTAATGGAGGTCATCCTGACCGGCCTTGAGTAACTTATGGCTGTCGGGGGCCCACGGGTCGTCTATCGCTGAAGATCGGCCCGCTTTTTTCGTATTTGTCATACAGTTCCTGTTTCCCCTCGATCGGTGCATGCGTGGCGAAATGTCCCAAGTACATAAAGAAAAGGCGATCGGCCTCTTTTACCCTGTCAGTTATAGACGTCTGCGAATGAGCTCCAACAGGGTTTGTGCACAGTTGCTTGCAAAAGCGTGACTGTTAATTGGCTCATCCAGCTCTTGGATAGGTACTAATGTGTGAGAACGAATCGCATTAAAAAGAGCTTTGTCCGCAATGGGATCGTAGAAGGGACCGCCTTCGACGTTGATTTCGCTGATGGCTTTGAGAGGTAGGAGGATCGATACGGGTGCAGGATTGGCGTTTGCTTTTTCAGCGATGATTCGGCCGATGGCGGCGCACTCGTCAGCGTTGGTTCGCATCAAGGTTACTTGCGGATTATGAATGTAGAACGTTCGGTCTGCATATTTGTCAGGAACCGAATTGCGTTCCCCAAAATTGGCCATGTCGACACAGCCAGGTGCGATGACGGCAGGGACTTTGGCTTTGCTCATCGCGTCCATGCGCGTGGGACCTGCGGAGAGAACCCCGCCAGTTACTTCGTCTGCCCATTCGGTAGTGGTGACATCCAGCACACCGGCGACCATACCGCTTTCGATGAGACTTTCCATCGCCTGTCCGCCAGCGCCGGTCGCGTGAAATACAAGGACTTCGTAGCCCGCTTGTTCCAGCACCTCCTTGGCAGTATTTACGCAGGTCGTCGTATTACCAAACATGCTGGCGACGATGAGGGGTTTACCCGCGTCCGTATCCAGTGTTGCTTCGACCATGCCGCAGATGGCCCCAGTAGCGCGGGCAAAGATCATACGCGATATGCGATTGAGTCCGCTCACATCTACGACGCTGGGAATCATGACGATGTCTTTGGTTCCGACGTAGTGGGCAATATTTCCACTGGCCAACGTGGATACCATCACCTTGGGAAACCCAATGGGAAGCGCTCGCATGGCTGCCGTGGCGATGGCTGTTCCTCCGCCACCGCCAAGGGAAATGACGCCGTCGATCGCACCTTTGGCTACCAAGTCGGAAAGAAATACTGGAGCCGCTTCGGACATCGCGACCACGCAGGCCCCTCGGTCTTGCTGCCGTAGCAGTTCGTCGAGGTTGAGTTCTATCGCCGATGCGACATCATACCGACTGTAGTCGGGATCGATCTGAGGCTCTATGCCGGTGCCGACATCAATAAACAATGTTTTGTGGCCGCGTTCACGGATCTGAGCTGCAACGAACGCGTGTTCTTCCGCCTTGGTGTCGAGCGTGCCAAGAATTGCTAAAGTGGACATTGGGGTATTTGGGCTTGAATTGAATAATCAATCTGCATTGCGGGGACGCAATGGCACTACCTTTTTGCTGAAGCGGTAGGGTAGGAGCATCCTTGCTCCGCCGTCGAATGGAAAACGGTTTTGAATGTTAGATTGATTCGCATGGCCGTATCAACCTTTCCGTTTTACCGGTATCGACTTAAACTCCTGGGTGATATCTATAAGGGATCGTTCAACCGCAATGCGTTCCAGGCTCGATGCTCCGACGAATCCAACGGCGTCGGTTTTCTCGTTGATGTAGGCTGCATCGGAGGGTGTGAGAATGGGGCCGCCGTGGCTGAGGTAGATGATGTCATCGCGAACGGATTTGCCGGCGTCTATGATGGCTTGGGTTTGTTGAGCAGCGGCGTCGAGCGAGATGGCGGAATCGGTGACACCAATCGAACCACCGACGGTGCAACCTACGTGGGCGATGATGACGTCGGCACCGGCTTCGGCCATCGCTTTGGCTTCCTCAGGCTTGGCGACATAGACGATCGAAAACATGTCCATCTTCCGGGCGAGGGCGACGCAGTCGAATTCCTTCTGCACGCTCATTCCTGTCTCTTCCAGTGTCTGGCGATACTGACCATCCACGATAGTGTGTGTAGGGAAATTGTTGATACCGCTGAATCCCATGTCCTGCACCTTAAGAAGCCAATGCCACATGCGGCGTCGCGGATCAGTGGCATGAACGCCGCAGATGACGGGAATCTCTTCGACGACCGGCAGCACCTCGAACTCACCGATTTCCATCGCGATCGCATTGGCATCTCCATACGACATGAGCCCCGCAGTGGATCCATGACCCGCCATGCGAAAACGTCCTGAGTTATAGATGATGAGGAGGTCAGCTCCCCCTTTCTCGATAAATTTGGCACTGATTCCGGTGCCAGCCCCGGCAGCGATGATGGGCTCACCTTTTGCGAGGGTATCGTGAAGTCGTTCGAGGACTTCAGCTCTTGTGTAGGGGTTTCCTATTCCGGTCCATGGGTTTGGCATGCGTCAGAGATTGAGCGACTGAATATGTGTGGGCAACTCTGTTTCTTGGTGAGCCGTGCCTATCACATGAATCCGAACTTTCTCAGAAAGGCGTCGGTCTTTTCCAAGATCTCATCGTCGAGGATTTCAGAATAAGTGTCATCCCCTTTGCCCAAGTAATGTTCGCGGTTTTCGTAGGCATGTAATTCGAAATAGTTATCTGCTTTTTTCATAAACCCACTCAGACGTCTCACTTTCCAGAATGGAACGACATGATCGGACTTGCCGTGAAAGGCGATGGCGGGTGGCATTTCGGGTCTTACGTTGTGCGCGGGGGAAATGGTCCAGATTTGTTGACGGCGGTCAGCAAGCAAGTAGTCACACCAGGCTTCAATAGTATCAGGCGTTCCGGAGTAGAGGAGCATACCGTTGGGGATGGGTGAGACTGATAAATCGTCAGACGCTTCGTTAATCGAATCGAATAGGGCGGTCGCCAGTGTTAGTTGGCCTCCGACGGAATGACCGCCGACTACAATTTTTTGCGGATCGATATTGAAGTCTTTCGAATGGCTTCGAACCCATCGCATGGCCGAACGCACATCCAATACACATTCGATGGGAGTCAGTTTCGGACTAGGGATGTCGCCCCTTTTGTTTTCTGCCAGGCGATATTGGACAGAGAATGTTGCGAAACCCATGGACGCATAGCGTTTGCAAGCTGCGAAAAATACGGACGGTTCACCTGACGCCCAGCCTCCACCGTGAATAAAGACGATGGCAGATTTGGGTGTTTCTTCGGTAGCATTCTCAATCGTAAAGGTGTGAATGATAAGCTCCGTATCATCGACTATTTTGTAGATATGTTCAGTATGCTGCACCTGCGCTTTCTCTGCGCCAGTGATAGCGGTCGACATTGAGATGAGTGTTAGGAAAAGCAGGACAGGATAGAAGCGTTTAGTCATGATGGAGTTTAGGGGATTTGGCGGGCCATTGTGTGCATGCGCAGGGTTCGTGTAAGACGCCCGAAACGGCAGGTAGGAATGATTGAGCAGACCTATCGGTATGGCAAATCTGAAAACGAAGGGCTTTCCTGGTTGGGTGAAATGAGAATACGGTGAGAACCGCGCCCCATTTTGCTTGAGCAGCTAATTGGATGATTGCCTGTATCTGAAGTGGGTAGGGCAATTGCGTCCTCGCAGTGCCGCGTGTTTCCAAAGTATCCGGTGGCAGTTCCGAGGAGTTAGTCGACGACAAGACCGGATGCGAAGCAGACCGGAACACAGCGACGCTCTTGGCCTACCATGATCTCCGATTCTTGATAGAATCGACAGCTATTAAGATTACACCCCGTTTCTACCTGAGTCGAACTGGTGGCTTTACATCACAGGCAACAAGTTCCACTTTGAAAGGTCTCGGTAGGATCGGCCTCTGTTGATTCGATAAGCCTTTGTCGGGTCCCAAAAATAGTAAACGAATTCGCGGTATGAAAATGATTAGATTATTTGTTATGGCAGCAACACTGGTTGGAGCGGCCCTGCCGCTGGTTTCAAAACCTCTGGTTTACGAGGGTGATCACGGTATCGGTAAGGGAAAGCATATCGTATTTATTGCGAACGATCACGAATACCGTTCCGAGGAAACCTGCCCGGCGCTGGCCAAGATCTTGGCCAAGCGACACGGCTTTCGTTGCACCGTGATTTTCGGGCTTGATGAGGAGGGCGCGATCAAGGGCGGCGGGGCTAACATGCCGGGACTCGAAGCACTCAAAGATGCGGATCTGTTGTTTTTATACTCTCGGTTTATGAATTTGCCGGATGATCAGGTCGATCTCCTCGTCGACTACTTCGAACGCGGAGGCCCTGTTGTCGGAGTGCGTACGTCGACCCATTGTTTTAATGGACAAGCAGGCAAATGGGAGAAATTGAATTACAATTATGAGGGCGAGGATTATCGTGGTGGCATGGGTGAACAGGTTTTTGGAAACACCTGGCATAAGGAACGCGGGCAGTCTCATTACGGTAGCAACCACGTGATGGGTTGTAAGATCACTCCGGTAGTCAGTGCGAAAGGTCATCCGATCAATAAGGGAGTGAAAAGCATTCACGCATATTCAGGGGCCTACAAATCTCAGCCTCCGGCTGATGCGACACCGTTGTTGGAGGTCCAGGTGCTCAACACCTTTCATGCGAGTAACGACATCAATATCGAAAAACCCGTTGTGAATGCCGGTTGGACACGGGACTCCTACTTGGCGCCGTCTGGCGACACGAAGAACGCACGTGTGGTATACGCCTCTTATGGAGCGTCTGAAGATTTGCTAAGCGAGGATGGTAGACGATTCCTGGTCAATGCCTGCCTGTGGGCCGGTGGTTGGGAAGACAAGATCAAGCCAAAGCTCAATGTGGAGGTCGTTGGAGGTTTTTCTCCTAGTGCTTACAATAACGGTATCGGAATTGCAGGCGTTAAGCCCGAGGAGCTTGCCGGTTGGGATAGCCAAATTATGCCTGCTGATGCTGAAATAGCCGGACTGTCAGATCCTAAGCAGGTGGCCAAGCTCGGTCGGGTGATTAAGAACCGTCCTGAGCTGCGTGCGCGTATAGCCGCTGAGCATCCAGAGTTCTTTATAGCGGGTGGGTTGTTAGAAGGGTTCTAAGCGAAGTCATGAAACTTGCCGTTATCGTATCCGTTCTGATTGGAATAACACTGCCTGCCTGGTCGGCTGAGGTAGACGAAACAAGTTTTGAAACGCATTGGATCGAGTCTCCTTATCAGGGGAAGGAAACGTCGTTGCGTGTGCTATTGCCGGATCACATGGAAACGGGAAAGCAGTATCCGGTGCTTTATGTCCTACCGGTGCACGAGGACGGACTTCGAAATCATGGGGATGGCTTGGTCGAGATTCAGAAACATAATTATCATAATAAGTACCAGGTTATTTGCGTCGCCCCGGCGTTTACAACGAAGCCCTGGTTTGCTGATCACGATCTGAATCCGCAGAAGCAGGACGAGAGTCATTTTCTAAAAACGGTGATTCCTTTTGTAGAGAAACACTACCCCGTACAGACCGAGAAAGAAGGCCGATTCCTGATTGGGTTTAGTAAGTCGGGTTGGGGAGCAATCGCCTTACTACTGCGCAACCCGGATCTGTTTCAAAAGGCTGTAGGATGGGATATCGGGATTCGGGTCGATAGGGGGCCGATCGAAGAAGATGATCGGGCAGAGCGGATTGCACGGGAGTGGGGAAGCGTTGAAAACTTCGAGGCGAACCGCCTTTCGAATCTCGTGAAGACCCGTGGTAAAGAGCTCGGTGATGAAGCGCGATTGTTTTATTATAGCACCGAAGGGAAGCGGGCAATTGGAGGCGTAGAAATTCATCGCCTCTTGGTTGAAAACGAAGTTCCCCACCGTTACGTCGTGGAACCTCATCGTAGACATGCCTGGGATACGGGCTGGATTCCCGAGGCAGTTGCGTTTTTATTTGAGCGCGAAGTGTATGTGGAAGAATGATGAGGTGCCTTAATCTTCTTTGTGACCGAGCCGAGTCGCGCTATTGATAATCAGGATTTTCCTCTGGATGCAGCGCTCCAATCTGGGCGCGCCACTCGTGAAGCTCGGACTTAAGGTGTGCGGCTAGGTCGGGCTGGGAAGCGGCTAGGTTGGTTGTTTCACCAAGGTCTTTGTTGAGGTCGTAAAGCTCGATGCGGTTGTCCTCGTAATATTCAAGCAGCTTCCAATCGCCTTTGCGCATGGCGGTGACGGGAGTTGTGGTATGGTAGTAGTGAGGGTAGTGGAAATAAAGTGAGTCGCGATCCAGTGTCTCATCGGGGTTCTCAAATATCGAAGCGAGCGATAACCCATCCGTGGGTCCGTCAGGGCGTTTGCTGATGCCAGCAGCATCCAATAGCGTGGGGAAAAGGTCGGAAGAAATGACCGGAGTATTGCTCTGTTGGTCGGTGGCAACGCCCAGGCCTCGTACGATGAGTGGAACGCGTATACCGCCTTCGTAGGTTGAGCCCTTTCCACTGCGTAGGGGGGTGTTGTTGGCGACCTGGTATTCGGGATTGAGTTTACCGTTTTTAATGAATCCCCCGTTGTCGGATGAGAAAATAACGAGCGTGTTGTCTGCGATTCCCAGCTCATCGATTTTTTTAAGAACGCGTCCGACGTTTTCGTCTAGGCTGTGCACCATCGCGGCGTAGTGCGGGTTCTTTTGAATGTGGTTCTCGGTTATTTTGTTGGTGTAGTGCTCGACCAGCTCAGGCTTACCCTCGATCGGTGTGTGGACGGAGTGATACCAGAGATTGATAAAAAACGGCTGCTTGGTGGCCGTTCGCTCTTGCATCACTTCGATAGCTTTGTTGGTGAGTGTGTCGGTGAGGTAATTTCCTTCGTTTCCGGGTTCCAGGTCGGGCACGTAACGCCATTCCCTAAAATAGCTGTCGCCACTATATGGATACCAGAAAGTTTCAGGTGCGCCCCAGAGGGTGCCTCCTATGTTGCGGTGGAATCCGTGTGCCTGCGGATAACCCTCGGCACTGCCTACGTGCCACTTGCCGATGTGGACGTTGTAATAGCCCGCATCTTGAAGCAGCTCAGCAACGGTCGTTTCCTCCGTGGGTAAGGAGTCCAGGCATAACGGCTCAAGCAGCTTCTTTTTTCCACGATTCAAGGCTGCTTCCCGCCAGATGGTCATGTGAAGTCGGGCCGGGTGTTTGCCGGTCAGGATCGAAACCCGGGTCGGTGTGCAAACGGGACTGGCTGAGTAAGCCTGATTAAACTTTACGCCTTGTTTTGCCAGTTGGTCGAGATTGGGTGTTTCGTGAAGATCGCTGCCATAGCAAGCGAGGTCCGACCAACCCAGGTCATCCGCCAGAATGAGAACGATATTGGGTCGCTGCTCATTTCCGCTAACTTGGGAAATTATAAGTAAACTGGACAGGAACACTAGCGTTCGTAGAAGATCAGGTCGGGTTATCATGCTTGTCTTAGTAGGGTTAGCCTCTGTTTAATTCAGCTCAAAGAAAGTGGGTAATACTTGGAAGCTACTTAGCTTATCGAACGCTCAGTTTTCTCCTTAACGCGAATATCGCAATGCCATTTCGAGGGTATGGGCGTGTGATCCTTGGCGATCTTCGATTTCTGTTGTAGAGGAGAGATCTAATCAGGGGATATTTTAAATCGGGTCTTGATTGGAATGGTCTGTGGGCTACAGGATGGTGGAAGAATCCTAGTCCCTACCATCTCTTCCCATGTCTCTTCCCCAACTCAATGCGTCCGATTGGTTTGATACTGAAATTAAGCCCCATGAATCTGCTTTGCGTGGTTATTTGTATCACCATGTACCGGAATTCGTAGATGTGGACGATGTGGTTCAGGAAGCGTATCGTCGCATTCTGGATGTACGTAGAAAGAAAGCAATTGAGTATCCACGCGGCCTGCTTTTCACAATCGCCCGGAACGCAGCGACTGACCTATTTCGAAAACAAAGTGCCTCTCGAACGATTTCTGTAACGGAAATCGACAGCTTGCACGTCATAGATAACGCCAACAGGCCCGATGAGGTGCTTGGTCGTAATGATGAAGTAGAGATACTCAATCAAGCGATCCGGTCATTGCCACAACGCTGTCGGCAAATATTAATACTAAGAAAATTGGAAAATTTATCACATAGAGAAATAGCGGCGCGTATGGGAATCACGGTTCATACCGTTGAATCTCAGCTGACCAAAGGGTTGAAGAAGTGCCAGAAATTTTTCGTAAGTAAGGGTCTCCTCTAGATATACAGACGACCATCGATGAATTTCCGATTTTTATCGTTCCGCAGGAGCAAGAAGCACCCATCCGATCGCGATGAAGCCGGCTGGATTGTGAAGGAAGATGACGGATTGACTGAGGAGGAATCCCATGAACTGGCGGCTCTCAGGAGCGAGAAGGCGGGATTTGATGAATCTTACAAGAAATCTGCAGCGGCCTGGAGTTTACTCGATAACATCTCTCCGGAGCTTGCCTTTGAATCGACTGGAAGCCGTGAAGACCGTTTTATTCTATTACGGCCGGTTTATCGTGAATTAGCGGTCGCTGCTATGTTGGTGCTTTCAGTCCTAGCCATCTGGAGTGTAGCGAATCGGAAGCACTTTGATAGTGAGCTGTATTTCACAGAAACCCGTTCTACGATCGAACCCTGGACTCAGCGTCTGCCTGATGGTTCGATGGTTCGTTTGAACGCGAACACGAAGGTGGAAGTTAGTTTCACGCCAGCCTACCGGCGGGTTAAGTTGTTGCAGGGAGAGGCCCATTTTTCGGTAGCTAAGGTGCCCGAACGTCCCTTCCGCGTGTTTGCTGGCGATGTGCGGGTTCAAGCAGTCGGAACGGCCTTCAATGTGCGGTTGTCAGAGGACGAGGTCGATGTGTTGGTGACCGAGGGAATCGTTGATGTGGAGCCTGGCATCTCGAACGGCTTGCAGAATGCGGGGACGGACACTTTCACCGGTGATAATCCTAAATCACAAAATTTGGTTGGATCGGGCCAACGGGCGACTGTTCTTCGGTATTCAGAGGATCCCCAGCTTGAACTGGCGATTTCTGCTGCGGATTCGGAAATTATTGAGGCGAGCTTGTCTTGGCAAAAGTCTTTGTTGACGTTTGGTGGTGATTCCTTGGACGAGATTGCGGCGACCTTTGAGCAGAAGACAGGTGTCAAAATGATTGTTGCCGATGCGGAGTTACATGAGCTTAGGATTGGTGGGCAATTTCCCAGCGAAAACGTGAAGGGCTTTTTGCAGGTATTGAAATCAGGTTACGGGATTCAGTGGTCTGAGAAATCGGATGGCACCTTTGTGATCGGTGAAAGTAATTGATGGGACTCTTTTAGCTCTCGTTCGGTAACAGCCCTTATTTACGGCGGCTCTTTTCTCAGGGAAAAATTTTGAAAAAAATTGTAACGGGTTTGGTTCAACTGTTCGTCTTCAATGGACAGAACCATTACCTATGTGTTGTTACCCCAACCAGCGCCTGTGCTACTCAGAGGACTCCAAATCTCATAAAGTTTTACTTTTATCGGATAAGTTGTACTTAATCGATGATTCATCTGTAATGCTCTTAAATCGTCCTATTGTTTGCTTGGCGCTGCTCTCAAAGCTAACGTTTGTCCCGCTCACTGGGGCAGAAGCTGTTGCTGCAACGACTCAAGCCGAATCAGTGGAGGATCTTCAGCGATTTCAAATCGTGGGTGGAGATGCTCAAGAGATTCTTGAGACGTTGTCATTGAGGGCTGAGCGTCCGCTGATTTACCTGGTTGATCAGGTGAAGGGCGTGCGCTTGAACTCCGTTGAAGGCGAAATGACCTTTCGTCAGGCCATGGAGCGATTGGTTGAAGGCACAGAATTGATGTTGCTAGAAGAGGCGAACTCAGGCACTTGGATAATCAAGTTGCGCGAGGTCGAGCTTCCACCAGCGACCGAAGGTATTAGTTTGATGCAAACACAAGTACCCAAACCACAAGAAGCTATGACTACAGAAGATAAGAGAAACTCTAATTGGCTTTCCCGGATGATGTCGGGACTCGCCGTCGCCGTGTTAACCGGCGCACCGTCTGCTGCGATGGCGCAGGAAGACGAAGAAGCGGTCTACGACCTCAGTCCGTTCACCGTCGATTCCGGAGATAGTGAAGGCTATGCCGCCACGTCGACATTGGCGGGAACTCGATTGAAAACGAATCTGCGAGACATCGCCGCGACGATTTCGGTCGTGACCAAGGATTTCCTCGAAGATACCGATTCGACGGACTTGAAGGAATTGTTGATTTACACGGCGAACACCGAAGTCACGGGACCGATCGGGAACTTGGCTAACGAAGGTACCCGGACCGGTGAGAATACCGTTTCAGAGATCTTTTCGACCAACACTGCGACAACGCGGGTTCGGGGTCTTGCAAATGCGACGCTTACGAGGAACTACTACGAAAGTCTTATTCCCATGGACTCCTACAATACGGAGCGCGTTACGATTAATCGTGGGGCAAATTCCATTTTGTTTGGTGTCGGAAGTCCGGCTGGTATTATCAATACAGGTTTGATAGCCCCCATATTCAATGACCGCACCGAAGTGAGCGGCCGCGTGGGATCCTATGGCTCTTACCGAGGCTCCTTCGATGTAGAGCGAGTATTGATAGAAGACAAACTCTCGATTCGCGCTACCGGGCTCTACGAAGATATCAAGTTCCAACAGGATCCTGCTTTCGAAGAGGATCAACGGATATTCCTAGCAGCGACCTGGAAGATCACTGACGACTTTACTGTTCGTGCGAATATTGAGGGGGGGAATATAAGTTCAAATCTGCCTCGGCAATTCCCGTTAGTGGACATGGTTAGCATGTGGTTTGATCCGCAGGCGCACCCAGAGGGATTGATTCAGCCGACCCACGATGCGGTAGCCGTGCAATCAAACGGTCCGTATTCGAGATCTTACTTCGGTCCTATGTCCTCGATTTTTGTACCTCAGACCGTTTGGTCAGATCTCGGTTCACCTAATGTTAATACCTCCTTGAATGCAAATGGAACGGCAGGAATGTTAAATCTGAAACAGCCGTTCTGGCATCCGGCAGGAAGCCCTAATCGGGATGCCGACTGGTGGGCTGCTATTCGCGGAACGGGTCGCAATATGGAAGTCTGGAATAACGGTGCAAACGCGGATATTTCAGGTCAATTCACCAATCACCAAGTTTCTGACACCTCTATTATTGATTTCAGAAACCACCTGATTGATGGAGACACTAAAAGCGAATCTCTCGATTTTGATTCCTTCAATGTCTCGGCCGAGCATTTGTTCTGGGAAGATAACATCGGAATCGAATTAGCCTACGACCATCAATCGAGTTATACCCAGAATCGTCGATTGCTCTCGGGGGGCCGTTCAGAAGCGCTTCAGATCGATCCTACAGCTATCTTACCGGATGGCTCTGTGAATCCGAACCTAGGTCGTCCCTTGGTCTCGTTTAACAATGGTTCTTGGAATAAGACGGATTCTGACAGTGATGTTTTCCGCACGACTGCTTTCGCAAATCTAAATGTTGCAGACTGGATGGATAACGATGGTTGGCTCAGTAAGATCGTTGGTAATCATGCATTGACAGGGCTTTATGAAGAGCGGGAGGCGAGCAACTTTGTACGCAGTGGGCAGCAAAACATTTGGGGTAAAGATTACCGCGACTTTGCTTTTCGGCAGGATATAGGAGGGTATACGAATGCGAGTATCCCACGTGTTACCGGGCACCGTAATTTCGGTGGAGTCGTCTATCTGGGTGATTCGCTCTATGGTGCATCCACGCCAGCAGGGGCCAATCTTCAAGGTAGTATTCCTAATCTCAACATCGAAGACACCTACAACATAACGGTGCACAACTACAATACCGACAGCTGGGAGAACAGACCGTTTTCTGTTGAGAAAAATCCGACCAGTAATGCTCGGAAAGACCGACTGGAAAGAGAATCGGAAGCGCTTATCGTGGCCAGTCGATTCCTGGATGATCATATCGTCGCAACTTATGGCTGGCGTAAGGACACGCTCAATTCCTTTGCGGAAACGGCACCGATATCTGATACTCGCTATTCATTACTTGCTGATCCTGGTTTTCAAGACTTGGACACACCGAGTGGGGATGAATTCAGCGATACTACCTTCTCTTGGGGGGTTGTTGGGCACGTTCCGGGTTCTTGGGTGAATAATCTGCCGGTTGACTCAGTTAGCATTCACTACGCTAGCGCGGAAAATGCTGTCGCTAGTGGACGGGTTCGTAATGACTTGTTTGGGCGTAGCCTACCTTCTCCGAGCGGAGAGACGGAAGAGTACGGTTTTACTGTTTCATTTCTTGAGAACAATCTCTCGATTCGTGCGAATTGGTATGAAACGGCTCAAAAATTCAGAACGGAGACCGATTTACAGGTACTCAATGGACTCATCCCGTTTATTCTTAACCGAGTGGGGGAAAATGCCCGTGCTGTGATCGATGAAAATTTCTATAATCAGGATGATATTGAAGATTTGGCGAATTACCCTGATCAACCGCAAGCGATTATAGACGCCTGGGATATTCGAGATGACGGAACCGGAACAGGAGTAAAGGTTTGGACCGCACCGGACAACCTATCAACCACCAGTGATGGGGTTTCTAAAGGTTTCGAATTGGAGATGGTTGGCAATCTCACCAGTAACTGGACCTTGTCCTTAAATGCGGTTCAGCAAAAAGTTACCCGTAGCAATTCTGCTCCCGAGTATTTCGAGTACCTATACGGTACCTATAATCAAGCGCAGCTTTGGGGGCAGGACCAGTACGGTAAGTATCCTTCCGCGTTAGGTAATTCGTTCAATATCGGTGAGCGGATCGAACTTATCTACGAGAGTCCTTTCAATTTGGCTCGTTTGCAGGATGGTTCTGGATCGGTTGACCAAATCCGTGAATGGCGTTTCAATATGTTTACCAGTTACCGATTTGCTCAGGACAGTAAGCTCAAAGGCTGGACCGTTGGTGGTGGTGCCCGTTGGCAGGATAAGGCTGCTATCGGCCATCCACAGATCTTCGACAACGAGCTGAATGCGTACAGACCAGAAATCGAGAATCCACACTTCGGTCCAACTGAACTGAATCTGGATGGTTTCGTGCGTTACAAAACAAGGATCATGGACGACAAGGTTGATATGACTATCTCCCTCAATGTTCGTAACCTTCTGGACGACGACGACTTGATTCCTGTCGCAGCGAATCCGAATGAAGGTTCCAGTGGTCTTGTAGCCGTTTGGCGGATACCGACCGAGCGCACCTATTCACTCAGCGCCAAGTTTAGTTTCTAGTTAGTTTAACATAGTTAGATTGTTAGTTTAAAGGCCGGTCTCTTTTGGGGATCGGCCGTTTTTTATGCGAACTGTCAGGCGACCCCGAAACGGGGTGTAATTAAATCTGCAGGGCTGCTTTTCCCTCAACTCAGTTTTTCGGGTGGGGGCGACCGAAACGATACGAGGTTTTGAAAGTAATTGAAATTTGTGGATAGTGCGTAAGGAAATGAAAGAGGTTGTATTGCAGACTCTTTCATTGTCTTGATGGCATCGGCCTGATCTTCGTCTACGAAGATCCAAGATCACTTTGTTTCTTGGTGTATAACAATACGATTGATCGTGGGACACTCGAATACCTAAGGAAATAGTTTATCTGTTTCGTTTTTTCTTGTGAGTCGGAGTTACAGCTTGACGCTAGACGGGTGGGCACGTTCATCTTTGTGCAACCTAGCACTCGTTACCAACAATTCCTCAAAACCTACCCCAAACAGAATAATGCCCGAATCTGAACAAGATATCTGGTTTAATGAATACGTCCAACCGTTTGATGGACAACTACGTGCTTATCTTAAGGGAAAATTCCCCACCCTGGAGGATCAGGAAGACGTCGTTCAGGAGTCCTATGCTCGCTTAATGAGAGCGTATGGGACTGGTAAAGTGAAGGATCCTAAGGCGCTACTGTTCGCGATAGCCCGAAATGTCGTCTACGACCTGTTTCGAAGGAGAAAGATCGTTCAGTTTGAAAGCTTAACCCAAAATCCAGGCTTATCCGTCTTAGAGTCAGAAGTAGATATCGAAGAGGCGGTAAGTCTCAGAGATGAAATAGATTTGCTGGCGCGGGCCGTGAAGACACTTCCGCCTCGTTGTCGGCAAGTAATGACATTAAGAATGGTTTACGGATTTAGAACAAAAGAGATAGCGTGTGAGCTGGGAATTTCGGACCAGACAGTAAAAGCGCAGCTTGCAAAGGGTATGCGGCGAACCGCGGATTACTTGGCGGAGTACGAAGATCCGTAGATCGAGTTCGATGTTTTGCGAAAAAGACAGTTTAAGCCGTGAAGAACGGAAGATCCGGCGCGAGGCCTCAGAGTGGCTGGTTGAACGGGACAATGGTTGGACTTCGGCTGAAGAAGCTGCATTTGAAGCCTGGAAATCTGAGGACATGCGTCATGACATAGCGGTAAAGGAGCTAGAGACTGCATGGGATCGAATGAAGAAACTGCGGCACATGTTGGCTGAGCCCGGGTTACTTCCGAACCCTGAGATCCTCTCCGATACGAAACGAAGGCATATTCGGAAGCACGGATCTCGGTGGGGTATGTGGATAAGCTTTGCGGCCTTGATCCTATTATCGGTCGGGGTATGGGGATGGTTTCAGGTTTCCAGAGACCCCGAGGCTATCTTCGGTAACGACTTTTCTACAGGGTTGCATGATTACAAGCAAGTCGCCCTTCAGGACGGAAGCATCTTGGAGTTGAATGCCGGAAGCAAGGTGAGAGTCGAGATGACGGAGAGCGAGCGTAGGATCAATCTGTTGAGTGGCGAAGCCCACTTCGAGGTGTCCAAAGACCGAAATCGACCTTTTGTTGTCAGCGTTGGTTCCCTGACTGTGCGGGCGGTGGGTACGGCATTCAATGTTCGTTATGGTGTTGATGAAGTGCAGGTGGTTGTCACTGAGGGTAGAGTCGCGTTGAAGCCCCTAAATACGGAAATTGCCGCAAACGATGAAATTGCTGTCCCGAGCTTTGCGCCAGAATTGGTTGCTGGAAATCAAGCAACCGTTTCTTTGCAGGGAGAACACATGATCCCATTGGTCTCGAAAATCAAGACTGAGGAGCTGAGTAAAGTATTGGCTTGGAAAGGTCC
>CALGUT010000166.1 GCA_937920335.1 uncultured Opitutales bacterium | reverse complement strand
CTCGTTGGTGACCAGCGGCTTACTGAGCGATCGATGCCACTCACCGTTGGGACCATGCAGCAAGGTGGTGCCGTAGTGGAGATAGAACGGACCGTCCTGGTGCTCCTCGATAAACTCCAACGCGGCGGCGGTCGTCCATTCCGGGTTATGCCCTTTGAAGGGCGCATTCATGTTACCCCAATAGATATTTTTCGCCCAGGTGAATCCCTGCTCCTTGATCATCTGGCGATGGATCTTTTCGTTTTCAAACTGCTTGCGGTTGATCTCTTCCGACCACGGGACGTTTTTCGGAACGGCGTGCAGACCGTAATTTTTCAGCAGCTCCGGCGAGTGGCTCTCCTCGCCGCCCACATGGTACTTGCCTACTAAGCCGGTGGCGTATCCATTTTCTGCTAACACACGCCCAACGTTCATGTGGTCTTTCTCCAAGGCCACATTGAAGGCCGGTAGCCCCTGCGTCCCCTTTGGAAATTCGGAAAGATATGCGGACGAATGGGACGACCCCGCATAACGACCCGTCAGGCAGGTGTAGCGAGAAGGCGTGCACACCGTGCTCGTCATGTAGGCGTTGTGGAAAGTCATCCCTTCGCGTGCCAGCCGTTCCAGGTTCGGCGTCAGCACCTTGCCGCCGTAAACACTCGTCTCCGGCTTGTCGTAGTCGTCCACGATAAAAACGATGATATTCGGCTTCTCCGCCCCCTTGGCGATGGCCGCTTGCCCGCCCAACGCCAGCATTGCCAGCGCTACGGCGCCGACTGTTTTCATAAAGCTTCTTCGTTTCATTATTTTATTGATTTCGTCTCGGATCACCTCAATCCCGTCGGTGACGGTTTGTTTAGTATATCCTTTGTTTGGGTACTAATCATCAATGCTTCGGATTTGGCCAAAGAACAGACTGACGAGAAATACGGGGCGTCTATTGCTGAGAGTCATCGCTTGTTTTCGGAGTTCTGGTAAATGGTCTGAATGTTCTCAGCGGTGAGAGCATGGTCGAAAAGGGCAAACTCATCGATGCGCCCATGCCAGAAATGGTCGGCGGTGTTCTTTCTGTTGCTTGATTTCGCTCCGATGAAGAGAGAGGGAACATCGGTTTCCCCGACTGTACCACAAGGAGTTGAACTTATTTCCTCTCCATTCAGGTAAAGGCGGAGGGTGGTTCCATCGGCAGAAAAGGCGATGTGCTGCCATTCGGAAAGTGGGAAGGGAGAGTTGGAATGAACCTCGCTCTTGGCGCCAGCGCTCTCGAAGATTTGAAGGCGCAGCTTTCCTGTATCACGCAAGAGGGACAATTGAAATTGACCCTCATTTTTTGGGGTCCCATTGGAAGCAATGGTGGCGCGACGCGGTCGACTCTCGGCAAACACCCAACAAGACCCACTGAGCGCGCCGGTTGATTTAGGGTAGTCGGGCACGCGAATATAGGCGCCGTCGCTAGGGCCAGCGAAGCGAGCAGAGGTTCCGATCTTTCCCGGGCTAAAGGGAGGGCGATCGGCGCCGCGATTGATCAGCTCTCCGTCTGCATCTCCTACTCTATCACGCACGGTGATGCCGTCTTTGGGAACGCCCATCCTAAAGTAAAGGGACGGGTCAAGCTGGCGGATTGTGCGGACGTGTTCTTGGGATGGCTCATGGAGCGATCTGAGAAAACGGTCGTTGTCCAACGGGATGCCCATGGGGACATCCGACTCGAACTCCATGCGTGTAGCGTCGCTGGTCAAGAGGTGAACTGGATCGGCTTCAGATGATTTGGGCTGCACTTCTACTTCGCCCTTGAAGACATGGATCTCACTGGACTGATCTTCACCCACCTCGACAGCGAACTCGGTTCCGTGATCGATGATGTCGGCTGCGGGCGTTTCGATGCGGAAACCGACTCCTGTAGGGGGGACGGTTGCGGCGACCCGACCTTGATCCAGGGTAACATGCATTTCCGAATCCAGCTGAAACCGTGCAGGCGCTTCGATGATCAATTCGACTCCCGTTTCGAAAGCGACAGCGACGATACCGGAAGACAGTTCGTAGTCGCCTGTTAGCAGAGTGGGCTCAGTGGTGTCGAGCTCTCTGCCGTGATAAGAGAGCACGGCTGCTGGGGAATCTGTCAGTTGGGCAATCGGGGTACCTGGAATGGGTTGATTGATGAAATGAAAGAGTCCAAAGCACAAGGCAATCGCCACAGCGATTGGCATGACGATCTTCAACAAAGGAAACGGGATCGGTTTCGCAGTCGGCGTCTCGTTTGCCTGTTCGAGATCAACGGTCTTCGCCCATTCGGAAAGGTGACTGTGCAGGTGCGAGCGCTCGGCGAAACGGGCGGCGTTCTCGGGGGACTCTGTGAGCCACGTATTCAATGCGGCGAGGGTGACCTCATCAATATCGCGATCGAGCCATGCATCGATGTGTTTGTCGTAGTCCTTGTCGTTCATGCTTCGACCTCCATTCGTTTGCGGATGCAATCCCGCAAGCCATTGCGCGCCCTGTTCAATCGGACTGAAACAGAATTGGAAGTAGACCCCAGTTTTGCGGCGATGGCGGCAGGTTTCAAATTTTCCAGATATCGAAGGATCAGAAGCTTTTCCGTGGCGGGCGGGGCTTTCTTGATGCATTGGTCAATGGCTCTGCCGACTTCCTGCCAATCCTCGAAGCGTTCAGTGAAGGAGAAGTGGATCGCCTCGATGGCGTCCACCTCCAAGAGGATGGCATTCTTCATCTGGGCCCGGCGCCATTCCATGACCTTGTATTTGGCGACTCCCATGGCCCATGGACCAAAGGGGCGGGAGGAATCGTATTCATCGAACCGCATCGATACCTGCCGAGCCGTTTCCTGCAAAATATCTTCTGCATCAGCGAGCTGGGGCGTTACCGAGCGAATGAACGCCATCACCGAAGGCTGGGCATGAGTCCAGAGCAGCGTGAATTCGGTGAGTTTGTTGTGAGCGGAGTTCAAAGGGTAAAACAGGTTCTTTTCCTTACTTAGTGATAAGCCGGGATTTTCTTAACAAAAATCGATAAAAAGTTTGGAAGATAGAACAAAAACGAGGTCAGTCCGGAATGCTATAACTGACTTTAATGTTAGTTAAAACCCGTATTTCTATTTCCAAGTAACCATTTTTCTCTCCCAGCGGAGCCGATAGGGTCAGTAGTCTACCGAAGCGTAGCGCCATGACCCCAAGAAAACAGTATCAAGTTTCCTCAATACATGCGGTTCCCAACTTGTCGGGGATGTCAATTGATAGAAGGCGCTATTGAGTGATAAGGGCTGAAATCTGATCGAAAGGATATGCCGGACTATCCGCTTTAGTTCCTATACTTGTCTGCCGATCATTGACCCATTTGGGCAACAGCTCCATGAACATCGACCCCTTTGGTTGTCTCCAAGTTTTTTAGATGTCGTATTTAGCATAGAGTTTGTCGCGTAACCTTAGAGATCTATGTTACAATAGGGACCTATTGAAAATGCCAATAGTTTCCTGCCTGGCAGATCTCGACTTCTCAAGATACCCCATTTCAGATTTTTCCAACTGTAGGAGCGGGTTGATCCCGCGATCCCACAGTACCGTCTCAAAGCAATCGGGGGATCAACCCCCTCCTACAGCAAAGCACCCAATTTCATGAAAAAAATCACCACAGTTATTTTCCTATTCATCCTTCATCTTTTAGCCTTCAGCCTTTCGGCCACAGGCCGACCAAATATCCTCTTCGTCGCCATTGATGATTTTAATGATTGGGGGCCTACCCAGTTGGACGGTGCGCCGTTCGAGGTGGATACCCCGAACTTCGACGCGCTGGCAGATCGGGGTATTCTGTTCACCAATGCCCATTGCAATGCCCCGTCATGCAACCCGTCTCGCACTTCAATCATGTCGGGGCTCCATCCCGCGTCGACCGGCGTCTACGCCAACGGACATGACTGGCTGGCTAATGAACGATTCGATGAGATCCTTTTGCTCCCAGAGTATTTTCAACGACATGGCTACACGACGCTGGGAGGAGGAAAAATCTATCACGCCAATCAGGGTAATGACTTCAATCGCGAAGGACTTTTCTCGCCCAGAGGGTGGGATGATTTCTTTCCGTCCTTTAATTTCCAATTGCCGGTGCCGAGCATGCCAGATATCAAGCCCAAGCGCGGTGAAGGAAATTTCAATTGGGGCGGAACCGGTAAACCGCTCGAGGATATGGGGGACCACAAAGTCGTAAACTGGGCCATCGATCAGCTCGAGACTCCGCAGGATAAACCGCTCTTTCTCGCCGTCGGGATCTATCGCCCGCATATGCCTTGGTTTGTTCCGGATGAATTTTACGATCACTATGAGGACGTCAAAATCACGCCTCCAACGAATCCAGACGGATGGAAGAAAAACATCCCTGAGTCTCTCGCCAATCGATGGGAACGACACAAGGAATACGTCGGCAAACCGGGGCCAAGTCGTGGCTATGCGGCCTGCGTCACCTACGCTGATTTTGAGCTGGGTCGGCTCCTGCGAGGCTTGGAAGCTTCACCGCTCGCGGATAACACGATTGTCGTAATCTGGTCAGACCACGGCTGGCACTTGGGTGAAAAGGACCATTTTTCAAAATTCACCCTCTGGGAGGAATCCACCCGCGTGCCCTTACTTATCTTGAAGCCCGGGGCAAACAAGCAAGAGGTCGATACGGCAGTGAGCTTGTTGGATGTTTACCCCACGCTGCTCGCGCTTGCCGGACTCCCCGAAAACGAAGACAACGACGGTCAGAACCTGCTCCCGATTATTGAGTCAGAAACGGACCTCAATCGGGCTATCCTGACCTCCGATAATGAGCATTACCATGCCGTGCGCGATGGACGTTATCGCTATCTCAAGTCGGACAATGCAGAAGCCTTGTTTGACCATTTCAACGATCCGCGCGAATTCAACAATATCGCCAACCAACCCGGCAGCGCCGCTATTATCAAACGGCTGTCAAAGTCCCTGCCGTCAAACCCCGCTGCCAGTATGCCCCAGCGCAAAAAACCGGACGACGCATAAAACCTGCTTGTGAGTGATTTCAAAGCTGGTGGAGATCCAACGTATTTGGAAATGAAATACCGTCCTACCTCATTGTTTGTAATACTTATCGGCTCTCTGCTGGCCCTGACCTCGCTGGGCTGGGCCCAGGAGAAGCCCAACGTCCTCTTCATCATGACTGATGACCTGAACTGCGACCTCGGCGTTTACGGCCATCCGCAGGTCAAGACACCCCACATCGACCGTCTGGCCAGACAGGGGGTCCTGTTTAAAAACGCCTTCTGCAACTTTCCCCAATGCGGACCCTCCCGGGCCAGTTTCATGACGGGACTGTATCCGGAACAAAATGGCGTAACGGTCCCCCGTCGCCTGTTTCGTGACTACGTGCCCGACGTGATTACCCTGCCCCAGCATTTCATGAACCACGGCTATACCGCAGCGAGGGTGGGCAAAATTTATCATTATGACAACCCCAAGGGCATCGGCACGGACGGCCATGATGACCCGGCTTCCTGGAATACACGGATCAATCCCAGAGGCCGCGACAAGGATGAGGAGGATAAAATCTTTTCCCTCAAACCCGGTTCCTTTGGCTCGTCCCTCAGTTGGCTGGCCGCCGATGGAAAAGACGAGGAACAAACAGACGGCATGGTGGCCACCGAATCGATCGAACTCCTGAAGCAGTACTCGACCAACAAGACGCCGTTTTTCCTGGCGGTGGGATTTTACAAGCCACACACCCCCTATGTCTCTCCGAAGAAATATTTTGAGCTCTATGACGAGTCACAGGTCCTGGTTCCGAAAGTTCCGGAAGGTTACCTGGACACCCTGCCTGAATCGGCCCGCAAAACGGTGACGGCGCATAAGAAGGATTTAAACCTTCCCGAGGAAACCGCCCGCAAAGCCATCCGCGCCTACTACGCGGCGATCTCCTTTGTCGATGCCCAGATCGGCCGCGTGTTGGAAGCCGTCGATGAGCTCGGAATCCGAGACAATACCATAATCCTCTTCAGTTCCGACCATGGCTACCACATGGGTGAACACGGCCATTACCGGAAAGTCACACTCTTTGAAAACGCCGACCGGGTCCCCCTCATCATTTCCGCACCTGGGATGAAGGGGAAGGGAAAACAAACCGACGCTTTCGCCGAAATGATCGACTTCTACCGCACCTTGACCGACCTGGCCGGTCTGCCGCCCCCTCCCCCCTATGTCAAAGGAGTCAGCCAGCGCCCGGTGCTGGAGGGCGTATCGAATCAGCAGCGGGTCAATGCACTGACCCAACTCACCAATGGCTACACTCTGCGCACCCGACAATTCCGTTACACCCGCTGGATGGATGGAGCTCCGGAAAACCTTGAGCTCTACAATCGCCTGAAAGACCCGGAGGAAATGGTCAACCTGGCCCACGACCCGGATTATGCCTGGGTGATTGAAACCCTGAACCTTGAACTCCAAAAACGCATCATGGAGGCGACAAGCGTACCCAATGACCTTGTTTTCACAGCCCCCTTACCGGGTGATAAAGGCGTTAAGAAAACCTACGAGTAGCGCCCAAGTATAAAATAGAGGAAGCAAAAAGCGGCTTAACAAATATAACATGAAATATGAACACTGAACTCTTAGGTCTCTCCGCGTTCGAAGGTAAAATCATTACTACAGGAGGATTCGCATGAGTCGACATTCGCTCGATGGAGAATGGGAGCTCATCGGCGGCCCACACCTGGCGATGCCGGAGCACGCGACTGAATTCGAGAATGAAGCCGCGATCAGAATTCCAGCACGAGTGCCGGGCAATGTGGAAGACGATCTGGTCGAAGCGGGTTTGCTCACGCCGCTCGAGATGGGCGAAGGCGCGTATCAGACATTGGACTACGAAGGACATCGTTGGTTCTTTCGCAAATCATTCAAAGCGCCTGCGATTGATCCATCAGAACAGCTATGCCTCGTCTTCGAAGGCATCGACACAATCGCTGAAGTATTCCTTAATGGCGAGTCGCTGGGCAAGACCCGAAACATGCTGATCCCTCACTCCTTCGAAATCGGAAACTGCGTTCGACACGGCGAGGAAAACGAGTTGATCGTGCGAATCGATCCGGTCGTCGTAGCGGGCCGCGAGCGTGAAGCGGAACCCTGCGAATTCGTCAACGGATTCACGGAGCGGGCTGCTATTCGAAAGGCCGCACATATGTATGGTTGGGATATACTGCCACGCATTGTTTCCGCCGGATTGTGGCGACCCGTTTATCTGCAAACCGTGCCGGCCGTTCACTGGCGGCAGGTGTTCGCCCAAACGCTGTCGATCGACCTCGAAAATCGCAGCGCCGAGCTCGCGGTTTTCTGGGAGTTCGTCGTACCGCAGATCAACTTGAACAGATGGAAACTTCGCCTCTCCATCGATGACAATCAGAGAAACCGCAAGGATCTCAAAACGGTATCCATATTTGCATGCAGCGGTCACCTCATGCTGAGCCTGGAGGACATCGACTTTTGGTGGCCAAGAGGGCTGGGCGACCCCACTCTGTACTCGCTAAGGATCGAACTGCTTAACCCCCAGGGGAATGTTGCCGCTGAGCATGTGCAAACAATTGGCATCCGCACCCTCGAATTAGTCCAAACCGAAATTACAACGGAAGAAGAACCCGGTGAATTCGTATTCGTAGTCAATGGCCAAAAGGTATTCATAAAAGGAACCAACCATGTCCCTCTAGACGCGCTGCACGGAAGAGATAACCGCCATCTCGACACGCTGCTTTCAATGACCGCAGACCTGAACTGCAATATGCTCAGAATCTGGGGTGGCGGTGTTTACGAAACGGATACATTTTACGATCGATGCGACGAACTGGGTATCATGGTGTGGCACGACTTCATGTTCGGCTGCGCCCTTTACCCGCAGACAGATGATTTCTTGGAACAGGCGCGCGAGGAAGCAGAGGTGGTAGTCAAGCGCTTGCGCCATCACGCCTGCATGGCGCTCTGGAGCGGAAACAACGAAAACGACGTGGCTCACGACTGGTTCCCGCTTCACTCCAAACTCAATCCGAACGACGATCGCATAAGCCGTGAAATTCTGCCGGAAGTGTTGAGACGTCTGGACCCGCTTCGCTCCTATCTGCCCAGCTCGCCCTACGTGAGCCAAAAGGTCTTCGAACGCGGAAAGAAAACATCGGAAATACCTGAAGATCACCTCTGGGGACCGAGAGACGATTTCAAGGGACCGTTCTACCAGAACTCGCCCGCGCATTTTGTCAGCGAAATTGGATACCACGGCGCGCCTTGTCTGGAATCGCTCAAACAGATGATTGAACCGGAACACCTGTGGCCGTTCGAGAACGACGGCGAGATAGATCCGCAGTGGCGAGCGAAAGCGGTCGCCAGCTTTCCCGATGAATCGCTACATGACGGTCGAATCCGGCTGATGGCGAACCAGGTCTCGATTTTGTTCGACGTGATTCCCGACCAGCTGGAACCGTTTATCCAGGCCTCGCAAATCAGCCAGGCCGAAGCGATGAAGTTCTTCATTGAACGATTTCGAACGGGCAAATGGCGACGCACCGGAATCCTATGGTGGAATATCCGCGACGGCTGGCCATTGATTTCCGACGCGGTGGTCGACTACTACAACCGACCCAAGCTGGCCTACTCCTATATCAAACGAGTCCAGCAAGACCTATGCGTCATGGTGGATGAAGCCGAGAATGAACGGCACAAAGTCATTGCGGTCAACGACACGCTTAACGATGCCAAAATCGACGTCGCCATTAGCGTTATCGGGCAAACGGATACGCTCTTGAAACACACCCTCACCGTGCCTGCGAATGGTCGCGCCGAAGTCGGCGAAATTCCCGCCTCCCCTGTTTGTGCTCTATACCTGCTGAATTGGCGGACGGACTCGTCGACCGGTCACAACCATTATTTAGCAGGGCCACGTCCCTTCAATTTGGAGCAATACACGCAATGGGTACCTCAACTGGGACTCGAGGCGCAGCCCCCTGCATTTGTGTCGCCATAAATGCCTAAGAGAGTGTTTAATATGTCGAAGATCACTCTGCCTACAATCTGTAGGAGCGGGTTTATCCCGCGATTCCTCCTTATTGTCTTATGTGAATC
>CALGUT010000165.1 GCA_937920335.1 uncultured Opitutales bacterium | reverse complement strand
GACAACAGGTGGAGGCATATTTCGATGAAGACTAGGTTCTCGTTCCCAATCATCAAGTCTCAGATTTGCAGTCTCCCTTAAAAATTCCCCCAATCTTGGAAATTTAGAGTCGCACCACGGCATTTCGCACTCATAAATAGCCACAGACTCAATCTTCATTCTTCCGCGCATGAACCCCATTAAACTCCTCTGTTTTCTTTTATTAACGACTCTCGCTTGGTCCCAGAGCGAATATACCGACTTCAAGGTCACACATGGACCCCTTCTTGGTCGCCCCGGTAGCGACACCATGAGCGTCTGGGTGCGAACGAATATTCCAGGGACCGTGTCCGTTCAGTACGGAACACATCGCCATATACTGGATCAACAATCCGTTCCCGCCGAAACAAGACTGGAGAATGACAACACAGCGGTCGTCACACTCACTAATCTTGAGCCTGACACACGCTATTACTACCGAACCGACACTGGCAGAGGCGGTACGTTCAAAACCTTCCCGGATTCCAAGGACTACCGGAATGCTACTCACAACCCCGAGGGTCTCTTCAATTTCCAATTTCAAGCTACCTCCTGCATCAACCAGAGCTTCAAAGGAGGCCCAGGACCGGATCTTCCGGCCTATGACGTCCTTACAAGAGACTGGATGGACAAGGTGCTTTTCGGAATCGCAAATGGTGATTTCATCTACGAAGAAGATCGCGACTACCCATTGAGTGCCTGGCAGGAACAGGTACGCATTTCACCGGTGGAGACCCCGGAAGCCTTGACGATAGCGCCATCAATTGTCGGTGTTTGGGAAAACTATAAAACCTACCTCTCCCGCGGTTTGAATCTGGCAAAGTGGCACCAGAACGTGCCCAACTTCTATACTATGGATGATCACGAATTATTAAATGACATCTATGGGACTGCCGAGATCGGATTGGTGAATCGACGAGCTGTCTTTCGCGATCAGGGCGTGAAAGCCTGGCATGACTATGTGGGTTGGGCGAACCCTATGGCTCATGAATCCGAAACTCATTTCGGTAGAGGACAGTTTAAAGAAGGAAGCGACATAATCTATGATCCCCAGGCTGACTTTACCTCGATGGACTTCAAAGACTACAGCACGCTTCACGTTCATTGGGGTAAAGAGAGCGACGGCGTGCTGAATATGGCGCTCGACCTTAAACCCGGTGATCCGAATTCGGCGGTATATGGAGTCGTTGAAGTTGTGGACAAGCACCGCCTCAGAATCACGCCTGCAGCCAAAGCCACCAACGAAGCCGCCTACTCAATCGGGAGACGTAGCTACGGTTCCTTCAAGGTCGCCAACTGTGAGTATTTCTTACTTCAAACCCGGCCTCATCGCTCATTACATGATGTGAGTAACCCCTGGAAAGAAGACGCCAAAATCCTCGGCGATGAGCAATTCGAGTGGCTTAAGAAGGGAATCGAGAATTCAACCGCCGATTTCATTTTCCTAGTGTCTTCTGTCGACTTTACAATACCTCACGTTGGCAGTGGTGGGGGATCTGATAAAAATACCTATCCAAAAGATGAGGCCTGGACGGTGTTTCTCAAGGAACGTGAAGCGCTTATTGAGTTCTGTACCGAAAGAGCCCCTCAACAGTTTTTCGTTGTCACAGGAGATTTGCACAACAGCTTCGCGATTCAAATAACCGACAATATGTGGGAGTTTGCCGCAGGTCCCGGGAACTCAGTCAATCATGTCCCAATCGACGACGAAGGAGGTCGTCCGGTAAACGGGAAATTTAAATACGGTCCTCGTGAAGTAGATATCAAATGGTCGACTTACGCTTTCAGCGACGCCCCGCGACTCGAGCGCTTCTACCCTACAAATTGCATTATTCAAGTGAATAACGTATTTAATAATCCGATACAAAGAGGCGGAACTCGCTGGGTAGCATATCCAAGACCTCATGTAATTTTCAAATACTACGATGGCTATACGGGGGACCTCATCTACAGCCAGACGGTTCACGCGAGGTAGATCATCGCCTATTAAATATCGATTCTGATCCTGACCTTAATCTTGATCATTATCTTGATCTCAATCGTCATCCCATACAACTACCCCGATGTCCGAAAAGCTTAAACGTAACGCCCCAACGAGCATCATTGGCACGCTCAAGGAACTGGGCCCCGGGCTTATCATTGCCGGTGGCATCGTTGGATCTGGGGAATTGATTGCAACCACTGCTACGGGTGCGGAAGCCGGCTTCTGGTTAATGTGGATCATTATTGTTGGTTGCGTAATCAAAGTTTTTGTTCAACTAGAAATCGGTCGCTATGTTATCCTAACTGGAAAAACGACGCTCGAGGGAATCAATGGTCTCCCTGGCTTGAAGTTCAAAGGCGCCCATTGGATCGCCTGGTTTTGGTTGGCTATGTTTGTCACCAGTACTGCTCAACAAGGGGGTATCGTAGGTGGTGTTGGGCAAGCGTTAAGTATAAGTGCGCCGCTGACAGAAGCGGGAGAAACGT
>CALGUT010000164.1 GCA_937920335.1 uncultured Opitutales bacterium | reverse complement strand
ACCCACCTGAAATGAAGAGGGTAACAACATATTCTGGTAGCCAAGTCTGTCAGCGGTGCGAACGATATCCCCACAATGCTCGAAGCTACTGCGTAGTTCACCATCGGGGATTCCCAGAAATTCATAATCATCCGAACAGAGGGCTGAGAACCAAGCGATCTCGCACTTTCGGTTGGCAGAGCGAATATCAGGAACCTGCTTCATTTCGTAAGCATGGGCATTTATCAGGGAACAGACTGGCCTTTCGCGGCTTCCCAAATGCCATACCAATCCTGACGATCGAGTTTGATAGATTTGCCCTTGGCACCATCCAGAATCCGACTGAGCTTATTCGTCCCAAGGATAACCGTGGGAGCTGTCGGCACCGCCAAGACCCAAGCATACACAAGAGCATCGATGGGCGCATCACCATATTTTGGAGACAACTCCTTCAACTTATCTCGTAATCGTTTTGCCGCTCCTTCCTCCTCTGTAAACAAGGCACCTCCCCCTAGTGGAGACCAAGCCATTGGACGAACGTTCTTCTGCAGGCATTGATCGAAAGTACCGTCGTAGAGTGGTGCCATCTCAAGTGGGCTGAACTCGACTTGATTGGTCGCAAGCTTTCCGCCCAAGAGACCATCGAGGGTTTCAAACTGGTGAATGGTATAATTGGATACACCCACGTTTTTCACTTTGCCTTCATCGAGTAACTGCTGGAGGCCAGCGGCAGTATCCTCCGGATGGGTAAGCCAGTCGGGTCGATGCACCAAAAAAAGATCGATCACATCAACATGAAGTAATGTCAGCGACTTTTCCGCACAGAGGACGAGATTGTTCCCGGCTGCGTTATAATGAGGTAAGGTCGCGTGTTCCTTTTCAATCGAGGGTACATCGATTCCCGCTTTGGTGACGACGTTAAACCCTGCCCGCAGTTCCTTATGATTTTTCAGAACGTTGCCTAAAGCTTGCTCCACCAAGTAGCCGCCATAAATCTCCGCGGTATCGAGAGTAGAAATACCGTGTTCCAGGCAAGTGTATAAGCGTCGGACCAAGTCGTCCTCTACGAAGGATGCTTCCTCATCGAGAATACGCCAGGTTCCATAGGCAAATTCACCTGCGTCGTATCGAAGAGAGTCGTTGTTCGATGCTATCATAAACTATATCTGCAGAGAAACATCCTTAATAGCCATAAAAACATCAAGTCTTACTGCGTGAACCTTACCACCTTCTCCTAAAACCAAGAACCTGCAATTGAGTAGAAACTACCAAAACGAAAGACCGGACTGACAGTCCGGCCTTTAAAAACTGATAGTGCCCCTACTTAGGCGTTCTTCAAATCACTGTAGAGCTCAAAGCCTTCTTTCGGAGTAAGGCCATCATGGACGACTCCCCCGACCGCTTTGATCATCGCGAGAGGAGCGTCAGACTGGAACACGTTGCGCCCCATATCGACACCAGCTGCACCACACTGAATCGCGTTGTAAGCGAGCTCGAGAGCCTCAAGCTCGGGAAGTTTCTTACCACCGGCGATCACTACAGGTACCGGGGTACAAGCTACCACATTCTCAAACCCTTCGGTATAATAAGTCTTTACGATACTGGCACCATTTTCGGCACACACACGAGCAGCGAGACTAAAGTAACGTGAGTCACGGGCCATATCTTTGCCGACTGCCGTTACTCCCATAACCGGGATGCTGTATTTCTGTCCGATATCAACCAGTCGACTGATGTTGGCGATCGTTTTGGCTTCGGTCTCAGCATCACCCACGGCGATCATCGCAGCCATTGCCGATGCATTCATGCTGATAGCTTCGGCTTCGTCGATCAGAATATTGTGATTCATCTCGGTCAAAATAGTCGTACCGGTATCGGTGCGAAGGCAGATCGGTTTCGTATTCTCTGCGGGGATACAGGAACGAATCATTCCCCGAGTTCCCATGAGACAATCTGCGTGCTCGGCTAAAGGTGCAATAGTGAGGTCGATACGCTCTAAACCAGAAGTCGGTCCCATTAGGAATCCATGGTCGAAAGCAAGCATAACAGTACGGCCAGACTTGCGGTTAAAGATTCGGGACATGCGGTTTTTGATGCCCCAGTCAGTGCTATTGATGCCTTTGAGGTAAAATGAGCTGGTATCGGCGGGTGTGTTCAGCCCGAAGTTGTCGCCATCTCTGATATCGTCTAGATCTGCCATGGTATTTCCTTAATTAGTATTTTGAATGAATAGGGTAATCTGCCTTAGACTACGTAAGCCTACACAATGTTATTTCTTGGAAAAGACTTATCCGTGTAAAGGCATAAAAGTATCATTTGAAGAAACTCACGCCCCTTTACTCGAGAATACTTCCCGGAATCAGCGTTATTGACGGCCGATACCTACGGCAATCCTGCCAGAAATGGCTACTGGCTATAAACCGATGGAATACAAGCTTTCGCTACGAACCTGCCCATCATAACTGGCAGAGCGCACCAGAATTCGGTCACGGAGGATGGCTGGCGTAGCAAAAATTTCGTCACCCAGCTGATTCTCAGCAACGATATCCAGCTTGTCCGGATCGGGCTTTATAACGAAGAGCATTCCCTCCTCGTTGGCATGGTAGATATGCCCACCGGCCAATATGGGCGATGCGCTCTCCGGGCCTTTCGGCAAACGTTCCCGCCATCGCAAATTTCCGTCTGCCACGTCCCAGCAATGCACCAAACCACCTTCGGCTATTCCATACAGATAATCACCGACCAAAACCATCGATTGTTCATAACACTTGGCGGGGCTTGTCCAGAGTATCTCGCCACTTTCTGCGTCAAGCGCCCAAGTCTCAACTCCAGGAAAACCACCTGAAGCAAAAACCACGTTCTCTTTCCAAACGACGGTGTTTGCAATCAGTGGATCTCCCCCTGTTACCGACCAAATCTCATTACCGTTTGCCGGATCGTAGCTGGCTACCCGATCTGCGCCGTTGAGAACGATTTGATCCTTTCCAAGAATATTGGCTAAGACTGGTGTCCCGTGAGATGAACGTTCCGCCACGCGTTCGGTTCGCCATACCTCTTTACCGGTTTCACAATCAAATGCAGCGATATATCCGTCCCCCTGACTCTCGGCTGTAACGACGACTTTTCCGTCGGCCACCAGCGGAGAGGTTCCGTAGCCGAACGAACGTTCCGGGTAAAAGCGGCCAACATCTTTCCGCCACAATTCGTTGCCTTTCAAATCCAGAGAGAATAAATGAAGCCGATCGCCTTTCACAAAAAATACGACATAGATCCGTTCGCCAACCGTAGCTACACTAGGTGATGCATGGGTATTTTTTGTGTGTATCTTTGCAGGTAACTTTCCTTCGATAAGTATCTTTTCCCAGAGGAGTTCACCACTAGCGAATGAATAACAGAGTACAGATTGGCTCTCCTCATCTTCCCTGGCAGTAGTAAGAAAGATTCGATCTCCCACCACAACTGGGGACGAATGGCCCCGACCTGGGACAGGCGCCTTCCATTGAACGTGTTTCGATTCAGAAAACTCAATAGGTAGGGTCTGCCCATCCTCCGCAGTCCCATTGCTATGGGGGCCGCGCCAAGACGGCCAATCGCCGTCAACCGTCGCTAACGCAAAATTAAAAGTTATAAAACAGATTACGGCGACAGCTGTGAGTGGAAGGGATGGAAGACTTTTCATTTGGTCTTAACTCATACTAAGAATCACTATATTTACAAGAGATACGGCAGAAATTAGCAGTGAAATTGATCGACGAATCAACTCAACGGAACGTTCCTCAATTTCTTTCGAGATATAACCGCAGCCCTGAGACAACGTCTGTCGAGGTTACACCAAAGACCGTTTATTCCGGCGAATTTTAAAACGCCACAAGAGACCGACTAGGACACATCCGGCAATCACTCCCCCTATTCCTCCGACCCCAAACATAAGCAATAGACTCTTCGAGTTCGCCTCAGGCAAAATATCTTTCAAAAATTTCTTTGCCGAATTAGTGGCACTCGCAAACGGGAGCCAGCTTTGCCCGGCGAGAAGATAATCTGTCAGCGCAGTCGCCTCTTCCTCGGAAATCCCCAGATTTGGCATAGCAATAACCTGCTGATCAAACCTCGGCTCCATCAAGCGATTTTTTAACCAGGTTCGAACCAATTCTTCTCCCTCTAAATCGAGTATCGTTTTCCGGACTTCCGTGTAATTGACAAATGGTTCAACCTTTAACTGGTCAACTTCTGCCAACTGCGCCCGGTATTCATCCGAATTTAGTTTCGCCAGTAAAAGACTCCCTAATTCATTCCGAAAAATTTCCGGCCCTACCTGTCCATACCCAGCTCCATCAATGATGTGGCAAGCTGTGCAAGCATACTTTTCAAACAGCACTAATGGATTCAATTCA
>CALGUT010000163.1 GCA_937920335.1 uncultured Opitutales bacterium | reverse complement strand
GCGGTTCACCGATTTTCATTCATCAGCTCCCGTGTGTTCTCCGACCAGAGCAGGTTTATTGACCGGTCGCTATCAACAACGAACGGGTGTGGAAGCGATTGTGCACCCTTACAGCCAACATCCGGTACACTATCAAGGTTTGCAACCGAGCGAGGTGACCTTTCCAGAGGTCCTTAAACAAGCGGGCTATACGACCGGTATGGTGGGTAAATGGCATTTGGGATATGCCAAGGAGCAACCGAAGTATCATCCCATGAACCACGGCTTCGATGAGTTCTACGGGTATGTGAGTGGTAATATTGACTATGCCAATCACCAGGGTGACCAATTTGAACACGATTGGTGGCATGGGAGGGAGGAGGTCCATGAGGAAGGCTACACCACGCATCTGGTAAACAAATATGCTCTTGAATTCGTGGAAAAGCATCGTGATGAACCCTTCTGCCTCTATGTAGCCCACGAGGCTTTGCACGCCCCGTTTCAGGGTCCGGGAGATCCTCCTCAGCGCCTGTATGACAACGACAGCATGATACGTTATCCCGACATCGGTTTAATTCAGGAAATGAGTGATGCCCTGGATGAGGGGGTGGGGCAATTACGCAGAAAACTCATCGAGTTGGGACTGGATAATAATACCCTGGTTTTCTTTTTTTCCGACAATGGCGGCCAGCGGCAGACTCAGTCCAATCATCCGCAGTTTCGTGGGGCGAAGGGAAGTGTTTACGAAGGGGGGCAACGCGTTCCTGCCATCGCCTGGTGGCCGGGTAAGGTAAAGCCAGGTACGGTCACCGATGAGCTGGGTATCAGTCTCGATTTGATGCCCACGCTGTTGAGCCTGGCTGGTGTTGAGTCACCTCGGGGTCACGCATTGGATGGCGTCGATATCTCGCCGGTGTTTCTGAAGAAAGAAACTCTCCCTAATCGGTCGTTGTATTGGTTCTACATCGGCAACTCCGGGAACCGGCAGGAAGCCATGCGCGACGGTCCGTGGAAGCTGGTCGTTCAACATCCCGAGGCGACTCCAGGAACTTTCGAGAATGAGACCGCGGAGCTGTTCAACCTCCATGAAGATCTGGGCGAGACCAAGAACCTTGCCAAGCAGTATCCCGACCGAGCCGCCAGAATGCTGGAGCAGGTCAAACGTAAATATTACGAGGTCTCGATTACCAGTACACCGCAGCCGGGCGGTTGGTTGGCCCGCAACTTTGTGGCAGGTGATGCAACGGTTTTTAACGGCCGGGATCTGGATGGCTGGACTACCGAGAGTCCCGGAAAATGGTCGGTTCAAGCCGGTGCTATTCTAGGAAAAACTCAGATCGACGATGACAAGGTTCACTACCTGTGGTCCGATACCGAAGTCAGCGATTTCTATCTATCCATCGATGTGAAGCAGACGGCCTTCAGTGGAAATGGCGGTATTCTCTTTCGCTCAGCCGATGACAGTGGCTATCAGGCCGATTTGGGAGTCTCTCCTGTGGAAGGCAATCTCTGGGGAAAGCTGTATGCGAGTGGTGGGCGTGGTATGTTGGACATGAATGACTGCGGCCAGGAATACGCACGTCCCGAGCGTTGGAATCACTTGGAGATACTCGCTGTGGATGAACGTTTGTGGATTGCCCTGAATGGGCGTATTTGTTCCGCCATACGCGACCCGGATGGGTCTCGTGCGGGTCGCTTGGGTTTCCAGCTCAGCCATGGCAATCTGGAGATTCATTATAAGATCAATCAATTGGTGCATGATCCGGATGTGCAACTCGCCGGGTATTTTGAAAATGAATTGAACGGCCTCCTGAAATAGAATGAGCTTATGGCCTATCAGAATGCTGCCAATGTATGAAAGGTAGGAGCGGCCTTGGTCGCGAAGATCACGAATAAACGTTCCAATCGCAAGCAAGCTAGCTCCTACAAAAAATATTACTATGAAAACCTTGTCGCCAATATTTCTATCCCTGCTATCTATCTTTTTCTTCAACGGCTGTTCACCTTCGAAAGAGAAGGCGATCAACGATCCGACTCGCGTCCTGATCGTTGTGGGTCCGAGTAACCACGCTCCGGGTACGCACGAGGTCGCCGCAGGAGGTCGGCTCATCGAGTATTGTTTGGAGAACATGGAAAACGTCTCCGGCTTCGAAGCCGATGTGGTGTACGAATGGGCAAACATTCCGCAGCCGTTGGACGCCTATGCGAGCATCGTATTTATCGGTGACAATTTTCCTGCTGAGCGGTTTGAAAATGCGGACCAGGCGATGGAAGACATCGCAGGTATGATGGCTCGCGGCTGTGGGCTGATCTGCGTGCACTACGGCGTGGGCTTGCAGAATGAACACATGGGCCCGGACGGAGACCACCCGCTACTGCATTGGATGGGTGGCTACTTTGCGGCCAAGTGTGATCACCACCAGTCGATCGCCCGTCACTACGATGCCACCATTGAGGCTGCTGATTCGGAACATCCGATCGCGCGTGGATGGAATACCTTCACTCTGCGCGAGGAACCTTATATCAATATCTACTTTGGTCCGAATGATAACCAACTATTACCCAATGCATTTGCGGTGGCCACCTCGATGCTGCCTCCAGAGGATCCGAAGCGTGAGATGATCGCATGGGGTACCGAGCGACCGGATACGGGACGGGGCATTGGCATCACTATGCCGCACTTTTACAAGAATTGGCTGAACGAAGACCTGCGCCGTTTTATTCTGAATTCGATCGTCTGGTCGGCAAAACAAGAAGTGCCGGAAGAGGGTGTTCAGACTCAGCTTCCTGTTCTGGAGACTTTCGAACCTGAGTCTGTGGAGTTTGTACCGAAGAAGAAGTAGCCTAAGCAATTACGCGTGCTTTGGCTCAGTGGTCTTAAGCTTCAACAAATAAACCAGCTTGATCTATTAGTGTTTGAGGGTGTTGCGGACTATCCAGGGTAATGCAAAGTACTGAAACGAATAACGGGCAATGTGACGATTGCTCCTTAGGTGCCTCAGAAGAGAAATCTTCAATGGGATTCGATTAATTCTGGATAAATTCAATCGTTACATCGCTGTTCCAGTTCTTTAGAACTTGATTGCCTTTAGCGGTGTTGAAGTAGAAATCGAAGCGACCGATTCCAGCATCGAGGGGAATGTCGACGTAACTGGCCCCGTTATCCAATAGTAAATGGCGTTTGGTGTTTTGCCAACTCACGGAGGCACTTGCGCCGGGGTTCTCTTCCCAGAATTCTTCCAAGTTAAACGG